>JBIIUD010000136.1:0-6777 GCA_044340175.1 Verrucomicrobiaceae bacterium | reverse complement strand
TGGCTGCGGTAATAATTGATGGTCCGCATGACCTCTCCATGCAGACGGGTCATGGCATTACGCATGACTTTCGACAGCGCTTCCACTTCAGGATCGGGGTGGGACTCGACCGCACCGCCCAAAGCTACAAATCCATTCGTCACTTTCTGAGATTCTGCATCGCCAAACCCCAAGCCGAACTCCTTGCCAATCGCAGCCGTGACCGTCGCTCCACCCACAAGAATGTTGCGCTCAAAGAAACGATCGCTCTCGACAAAGACCACGTTGGTCGAGCGAGCACCGAGATCAATCAGCACGACCGACTCAGACACATCAGGGTAATTGTACTTGAAGGCATTGTAGAGCGCTAGAGGAGCCAAATCCACACCGATGGTGTTGAGTCGATTGGCGACCACCTGCTCATTGATTTCATTGAGAGAATCCGCCTTCATGGCGACCAGCACCACCTCGGTCTCCCCGAGTGGCTCCCCGACCACCTCGTAGTCCCAGATGACTTCATCGATGGGGAAAGGAACGTTTTGCCGGGCTTCGAACTCCACGATCTGGTCCATTTTTTCACCCTGAACCGGGGGCAATTTCACGAACCGCGTAAAGACCGTGTGTCCAGCAACAGCGTACCAGACGTCTTTCTTGGTCAAATTGAGCTTCTCCGCTAATTCCTCAATGCCCACTTTGAGTTGAGGCAGCCTTGAGACATCGACGGTAGGATCTCCTGAGAGCTCCACAAACTCGTATTTCTTGAGGACGAGGTCCCCTCCGGCCTGTCCATAGATCGCACCGCCAAGCCTTTGGGAGCCCAGGTTGATGACGGCGATTTGTTTCTTGTCTGCCATGAGATGAAATTGTCGGGGTCAGTGATTTGTCGATGAATAATGATTCGATATAACGAAATGCACAAATAGGCTCCTCTTTATAGAGGAAGCATGCTTTCTGTCCAGATTATTGCGCAGCAACAGGAAGATCGTAGTCTCCCCAGAATGGAGCAAAAGGCGTTTTTGATTTCGGCAAAACGGCCCCGTCCTCATACGCGAACTTGTCCGAAATGCCCTGCGTGGCATTATCAAACCACCAGGGTGAACCCGTGCTGGAGCCGTGCGCCACACGCGTTCCACCCACGAGAACCTCAATGCCATAAGCCACCACGTCACTCTTGCTGCCATTGTCTTTCTGCAGGATGCGCTTCAGCGTTGAAGGCGAGACGAAAGCCAGACCGACACAATCCGTGTCCGCAGGCACGTCTTTGTAGCTCATGGTGCCAGTCAAAACGATGTTTTTACCGTCATCGCTTTTTTGATTCACGCCGATGAAGTATTTCACCTCCATGCCCTCGAGGCTGCCCTTACGCCCGCCCACATCACGCGCCAACTTGATGTCAAAAGCGACCTCAATCTCAATCCAGTTTTTCGGCCGCCATTTTTTGTCCACGAGATTCAGCGCTTGGATCTGCGGGGTTTGTTGCTGATCCAGCTTCACACCTTTGACGGTCACTTTGACTTGTGTGGCATCCTGCGCGCCAGCCCATCCTGCAAAGATTGCCAGGGCTGTCAGTACGATTTTCAGCGATTTCATACAAAAAGAGTTGGTTCGAATTTGTTGGGGAGTTTGGCGCGCATTTGATTGCGCAATTTCCTTTTTAACAGGGAAGTCGGCGGCGCATCAAGAAGGGATTGCTAGAAAGTCGCGAAAATATTCGATGGTCGTGACGATTCCCTCTTCAAAGGGCACCTGCGGCTCCCAGCCCAGCGTCTTCTTGGCCAGGGTGATGTCCGGCTGCCTGACCTTGGGGTCGTCCGTGGGAAGTGGACGGAAATCAATCGGCACTTGGCTGCCCGTGATCGCCAAGATTTTTTGGGCGAATTCGAGCACCGTCATCTCTCTGGGATTACCAATGTTCACAGGCTCGTGGTAGTTGCCTTGTGAAAGACGAAAGATCCCGTCAATCAAATCAGAGACATACGTGAAACTGCGCGTCTGAGAGCCGTCTCCAAAAACCGTCAGCGGCTTTCCTTGCAACGCCTGCCCGATGAAAGCAGGGACCACACGCCCATCTTCAAGACGCATCCGTGGCCCGTAGGTATTGAAAATGCGCACGATCTTCGTGTCCAGTTGATGATAGCGATGATAAGCCATCGTCATGGCTTCAGCGAAGCGCTTGGCTTCATCATAAACACCCCGTGGACCAATCGGATTGACATTGCCCCAGTAAGTCTCTTTTTGCGGATGCTCCAAAGGATCACCATAACTTTCACTGGTGGAGGCCAACAAATACGTGGCCCCTTTCTCTTTCGCTAGACCCAGCGTGTTGTGAGTCCCCAGCGACCCCACTTTCATGGTCTGGATCGGCAGCTGCAGATAATCAATCGGACTGGCTGGAGAGGCAAAATGAAACACCAACTCCACTTTGCCCGGCAGGAAAATGAAGTTTGTCACATCATGATGAATGAAGTGGAAATCCTGATTGCCTGCCAAATGCTCGATGTTGCGCAGATTGCCAGTCAACAAATTGTCGATGCCAATGACCCGGAAGCCTTCAGCCAGCAGTCGGTCCGACAAATGAGAGCCTAGAAACCCGGCGGCACCGGTAACAACTGCGGTTTTTTTGGAATGAGCCATAAGGTATTGGAAAAGGGGAGCGTGCGAAAGGCGCGACTTTGCGGGCAAATCTTCGCTCCCGCAAGCAAAAGACTCGATTCACAACAAATGCCAACGGAGCGCTTCTCTAGACGGGGAAGGTCTTGTGTTTGCTCTGAAATCATGGCTTTTTGTCACCCTATGCCTTCCGCCAGCCGTCGCCTATCACCTGCCCTCCTTGCCCTGGTCGGATTATTCGTCGGCCCTGCCTGCCGCCCCGTCGAATCGCCAACCCCAAGCCCTACACCCGCAGTGGCGCTTCCCCCTGCTGATGCGCCGAAAAACAACCGCGTCGTCTGCCTTTTTTCTGATTCACGCATGCCGTTCCAACGTGCCCAAGCGCAATACCTCAGCGTTCTAGACGCCCAAGACACCCAGCATCGCCTCAGCTTTCGAGATGCTCAGGGTGATCCCGACCTGCAAGTCAGCCAGCTTGCGGCCCTTTCAGCTGATCCCCCAAAAGTACTTCTCCTGCAACCCGCCGACCCCGCTCTCTGCGAAGAAACCCTCAAGCAACTGAAAGCCAAAGGGACCCGTGTCATCATCATCGACCCAGCACAGACCACCTTCACCCCCGCCTCTACCGCCGACACCGTTCTTATCTGTGATCCTTTTCAAATCGGACTGACCGCGGCTAAGATCACACTACAGGCACTCGCCCGCCGTGCCACAGCCAGAGACCAGACTGCTGTTGAAGGCCGTGTCGTTGAGTTGCGCGGCAGCGATGATTCCCCCTGGTGCGCTCGCGTTCATGATGGCTTTGTCAAAGGCTTGCAGGCTGAGCCCGGTGTGGTTCTCGTCCATGACGCGCCCACCGACTGGCTTCCTCAATCCGTAGGACCCAGATTCGCCGAAGCCCTCCGCCTGCAAAAATCCATCGACGTCATCTTTGCTCACGACGACTTCCTCGCCCAATCCGCTCATGAGGTCACCACCCAGAGCGGTAAGCGCGAGGACATTCTCATCATCGGCGTAAACGCCTTTGCCGGCCCCGAGGGCGGCCTTGAAATGATCCGCCGCCATCAGATCGACGCCTCGATCCTGCGCCCGTTTCTAGTCGATCACGCCTGGAATTTGATTTCTGGAACCACTTCTACCGAACAGTCCAACCCGCGGACTTTCCACCCAAAAGCCATTCTCCCGGCTGATCTAGACCGTTTCTTGAAAACAGGGTCATTTTGATCCAGCGGGCGCTCCGGCCTCAGGGATAAAAAAGCGGCGCTGTCCATTCTTGAATCCGAACTCCGCCATGCTCGCGGCGTGAGCGGCGCACAGGCTTGGTTGCAAACAGGCTATCCCGCAAAGGAGCAGTGTCGCCTTGGACTCCAGTGGAGTCACGGATGGGGACTTCCACGCGCGGATCGACGCCTATCGCCCAAACCACAGCGGACAAGTCCCTTCCTCGTCGCCCACCCCATTGACCCCGCATCCGTCTCATTTAGAGCTATGTGAATCATCATTTATTGCAAATATGATAAATGACTAGGCCCATATTACATTCTTCTCAAAGATAATTTACTTTTCCCAAAATCAATATTTATGCGCTGATTCCCAATAAATACGGGGCTTCGGCGACATTTCAAGAGGGAATTCAGCCATCGAAATGCACATTTGAGCGAATCAACTGACGGAAACGAGACCTTTTTCCGACCTCATTTTTACAAATATGATTGTCAATCTTTGAAATTCTATTTGCCATAAATCTCGATTCTATTATAATTATCATTGTAACGAGAGAATCAACGTCATGAACCCTTTCAGAGTCGCCTCATTCCTCCCTTTGATCGCAGCCACTGTCGGCCTGCTCATGGGTGTGTCGGCGACCTCCGCAAAAGCTCAGAATGGGGGTTACGCCACTTCTTATCAAGCGGCCCAAAACGCCGCGCATCAGCAGCAGGCCGCCGCTTATCATCATTACCAGCAGCAAATGGCGGCATACCACGCACAGCAGCAGGCTTATCGGGCGCGCCAGCAAGCTCAGCCGCAACCGATGCAACGGCCCCAGCCAGCTCCCCGCCCACAGCCAGCAGCGCAGATGGTCATGGCTCCCCGGCAGCACGCTGCCCCAGTTCACCCCAATCTTTTGCGCTTTGACGGCCGCTACGCCGCTGTCCCAATGACCTTCCCAGGTGCCATTCAACACGCTGTTTATGCGGCCAACTCTTTGCAGGGCAAGCCTTACCGGATGGGTGGCGGTCACAGCAAGGTGGTAGACTCCGCCTATGACTGCTCAGGTTCCGTCTCTTATGTGCTGATCCGTTCCGGACTGCTGCGTGCACCTCTGAGCTCCAAAGAATTCGCCAACTACGGCCGTCCAGGTCCTGGGCGCTTCATCACGATCTACGTGAAACCTGGCGAGCATGTTTTCATGACCGTTTGTGGTCTCCGCCTGGACACGACGGGCGGCCGCGAGGGCGAAGGCCCCCGCTGGAGACCAACACCCCGCTCGGCTTCGGGCTTCGTGATGCGCCACCCGGTTGGTTTGTGACCTTATCCTCTCACTTTTGCAACGCATCCTGCCCGCTTCTTGCATCCCCGCGCCTCTAACTTGAAACTCACCCCTCTCAAACACCGCTCACCATGAAAAACCCGCTCACCACCTCCGCTGATTGGATCGAAAAAGATCTTTCTCTGTCGCCACTTGGCTGGCATCACATGCCCGCTTTTGGGTCCGGCTACCGTGAATTCGCCGCAGGCAGCCTCGCTTTAAGCCCAATCTCTGCCGGCCTCCCCGTGACCGAGAGAAAAGCGCTGCCCGTATCGAGTTTTTGGAGCACCGTGGCGCACACCGCCCCACAGCAAGAAACCGCCCTTTGCTAGATCGGGATGACCGCGCGGCGCAATTTCTCTGCGATCTCTGGCGACTTAGCCAGAACCCCACGCACACCAGGCCTCATGCCGGGCACTTCCAATACCCCAGTCGTTTCGTGCCCAGTGACCAACCGCTCCAATGCCTCCGAGAAAGCCGTTACAGCCGCCCGCTCATCTTCCTCGTCATAAACGAGGCCATTGATGAGGCTGACGTGTTCGTAACGTTTCAGCCATTCCTGCGCACGGTCGTTGTACCGCGGTAGCACCACACGCATCAGCGCATCACCGCCACGACGGTCCGCCCGCTTGAGGACTTGATAGACAAGGCAGCGCGCTACTTCCATCGCTGCCGAAATGAGCCCTTCCTCCCGCTCTCCGAGTTCCAATTTCCGGTGGCGATGCTCAAAATGGAAACCCAGATCCACTTGGCACATGCGATCGACAGGCAGTGCCCGCTGGGCTTCTGCCAGCATGGCGATCTCCAATCCCCAACCGGACGGCAACGCAAATCCGCCCAACGTCTCCATGTCCCCGCCAAACTCGCCTGAAAGCGGATACCGAAACGACTGCAAATGCTCAATCAGCGGCTGCGGACCCAGCACATCCGCAAAGGCCTGGATCAGCGGAAAACAAAGCAACCGCGTCACCCGCCCATAAAGCCGCTCGGAAACCCGGCTGTAATAGCCTTTGGCAAATCGATATTGCATTCGTGGATGCAGCAGCGGCAGGCACAGCTTCCACAGCAGACTGCGCGAGTAATTCAGGATGTCCGTATCATGACTCACCACCAATCCCGTGTGGCCACTTGCGGCCAACCACGCCAGACCCATCCAGATATTGGAGCCCTTACCCTCCATGTAGGGCGGGCAGCCCAGCGTCTCCATCTCCCGCCAAACGTCCATCAGATCCGGCCCATCATTCCACAGCAGCCACGCTTTTTTACCCCGCAAATGCCGCCGCAGAAATTCGAGCGCTACCTCACATTCGCCCCCGCGCATTTGATTCATGGTCACTACCACTTGCCCCACCTGATCCGCCTGCGAGACCTCTTCAAGGATGCGCGGAAACGCAGGGCGCTCACATTCCACAAAAAGGGCCGGTAAAAGTAAGGCCACCGGCTTTTCACTTATCCACTGGGCCATGTCCGCTTCCGCCACCCCCTCCTTGGCCGTCGCCAAATGATGCAATGTGGGAAGTTTGGGATGTTGATGAAAATCGGCCATTTGAAGGACATCACCACATCACACCATCCCACGAGATGGCAAGCCCTCACCTTGAAAAAACCCGTCTTTCTCCTTCACAATCCCGAGCGCGCTTTCGCCGCTTCTTCACTCG
>JBIIUD010000272.1:0-4937 GCA_044340175.1 Verrucomicrobiaceae bacterium | reverse complement strand
GAGGGCGCTGACGGCCTGGTCCATAGGGGGAAGTAGGTAGCCTTTGAGGTTTCTCCAGGCGGCCTGGTGGGTGTCCCAGGTTTCGTTGTTGCCGAGGTTCACCTGGACCATGCGCACGCCGCTTTCGACGAGACGGCGGGCCATGAGCAGGGACCAGCCGTAGCTGTGGCGGCCATAGCGGTCGAGCTGCTTGGGGTCCACTTTGTCGAGGCTGAAAGCGTCGTGGACTTGGCGATTCCCAAGCAGGGAGACGGCGGCTTCCCGGTAGGTATCAAAGGCCTTGTCGCCTGTGAGCGCGGTGAGATCTTCGGTCTGCTGTTCCAGGGAGTCGCGCAGGGAGACGCGATCCAGCACGCGGTCCAAGGAAAGGCCTTGGGGCAGGGAAAGGTGCGGGGCGCGGAAGGTGAGGGTGTCATCCTTTTCAAAGCCGCGCTCGTGATGGAAGAGGTACTCCGGATAAGCGCCGTAGTGGTTGGGATGGTAGGGGGCCATCTCTAGGAACCAGGGGTCATGCTGGGCGCCGAGGGTGCCGGCGAATTGCCCGGCTAAGGTGCGCCCGGTGCGGTGCATGATCTTGTCTGGTAGGACGATGGCGGGGGGGAGATTGTCTTGGCGCTTGGGCAGGAGGGCGTTGGCGAGCGCGGCGATGCTGGGGTGATCGGACTTTTTCGGTTTGCTGGGGTCAAAGCCGAGGGGGGCATCGGCACGCCCGGTGAGCATGATGTGGTGGCCGAGGGAGTGGTCGTTGGAACCGTGGGTGAGCGAGCGGACGAGCGACCATTTTTCTGAGATGCGGGCGAGATGCGGTAGGTGCTCGCAGATGTGGGTGCCGGGGGTGCGGGTGCGGATGGGTTTGAACTCGCCCCGGATCTCCATGGGCGCGTCCGGCTTCATGTCGAAGCTTTCATGCTGGGCTAGGCCGCCAGAGAGAAAGATGTAGATGACGGACTTGGCGCGGGGAGGCGGCGCTGCGACAGCTGTGGGTGCGGCGAGGGCGCGCAGGCCGGTGAGGTGATTCATGCCGAGACCGAGGAGGCCAACGGCTCCTGCCTGAAGCATTTGGCGGCGGGAGGTGGGGTGCGCGGGATGATAGGAGTCCACGGAGGCTATCATACGGGGTGCGGATGGAGCGTCTTGCGTGGGGTGGGATTTCTTGGGCCCTGTTCTTCGGCGTTCCTGGGGCTTTAATGATCGGCTAAAGCCTATACACCAACGGGGGGCGACGGGATCCAACTTCTGCATTTCATTCTTATGCCTCCATTCTGCTGCCTATCTGCATTCGTTGTGGGGTGACACGCTGAAGCGTGAACAACGTACGGGGGGTGTTCCTGGGGCTTTAATGATCGGCTAAAGCCTATACACCAACGGTAACCGGGCCATTCCTGGCCCGATCAAATAGGCTGGGGGCAGGAATGCCCCCGTTACGCTGGGGGACACGCAGAAGGGTGAACAACGTGCGGGGTGGCGCGGCTCAAATGAGTTCGGGCATGGCTTGCCAGCCATCGACGAGGTATTGTGGGCGGCCGGAGAGATCATCGACGGTGATTTTGTGGGGGTCGATGCCCATGAACTGGTAAAGGGAAGCGAAGACCTCGCCAAAATGGACGGGGCGCTCGGTAGGTTCACCGCCGAGGCGATCTGTGGCGCCGATGACCTGACCGGTTTGGAAGCCACCGCCGGCGAGCAACGCACCACCGACGCGCGGCCAGTGGTCGCGACCGCCTTGGGCATTCACGGTGGGGGTGCGGCCAAACTCTCCCCAGGCAACGACGGCGACGTCCTTGTCAAGTCCGCGATCATGCAGGTCCTGGACGAGGGCGCTCATGCCTTGGTCGAACAAGGGCAGATGGCGCAGTAGTTGCGGGTAGTTGTTGTCGTGGAAATCCCAGCGTCCAAAGTTCAAGGTAACGACACGGGCTCCCGCTTCGACGAGGCGGCGGGCCATGAGGAAGTGCTCAAGGTTGAGCGGGGCGCCGTCGCCATAGTTTTTGGGGTCGCCCTTGCCGTAACGCTCGCGGGTGGCGGGAGATTCTTTTTCGAGATCGAGCGCGTCCAGCAGTTTGCTGGAGGTGAGGACGTTGAAGGCCTGCTGATTGAAGGAGTCCATGCTCTCGACGAGACCGCTGTGATCGAGGTCGCGGCGGAACTGGTCAAAGCCTTGGAGTAGAGAGCGGCGGTCGTCGAGACGAGAGACGGAGACGTTGTTCAGCTTCAGGTCATCGACACCCGCGCCATTGGGACGGAAGGCACCGTGGGCAGGGCCCATGTAGCCGGGGTGACCGGGGGAGCCATAGGGTGGGTGGCCCGCTTTGGGGGCGAGACCGACGAAGGCGGGGATGGCGGGATCTGCCTGACCTTTGAGTGCCGAGACGACGGAGCCGAAGGCGGGGTGATCGGATTGGCGACCTGTGGGGGCGGCACCGCCGGAGGGGTTTGGGGCGCGGCCAGTGTAGCAGATGAAGGAGTCGTGCGCACCTGTGGGTGAGCCCCACATGCTGCGGATGGGGACCAGTTTGTCCATCATTTTGGCCAGGCGTGGCGCGTGCTCAGAAACCTGGATGCCAGGGACATTGGTGGAGATGGGCTTGTAGGGGCCGCGAATTTCCAGAGGCGCATCCATCTTCAAATCCCACATGTCCTGGTGCGGCGGGGCACCGCAGAGGTAGATCATGATGATGGACTTGAAGCTGCGACCTGCTTGAGCTTCGGCCTCTGCCTTCAGCAGATCAGGCAGGGTGAGACCGCCCATGGCGAGACCGCCGATGCGGAGGAAATCGCGCCGCGACATGCCATCGCAGAGTTTGCCGTGAGAGTGTCCAGAGAGTGTCAGCATAAGGAGGGGTAGCCATAAGGGTTACGCCCACAGCACGAACTGACTTTCAAAATCTGCAAGCGGTGCCGGGACGGCTACTTTTTGAACAAGCGCTGGAGGAAGCCCTTTTTGGGTTCCGTGCTGGTTTCGGGGGGAGGGGTTGTGGCGGGTTCAGGTTGCGTTTTTTCCAGGTCCACAGGTGCTTTGACGCGGCTGGCTCCAGAGCCGCTGGCGTCGGCTTCTGGCTGCTGATACTTGGTGAAGTCGAGCATGGCCGGCCGCATGGTGGGGGTGCTGACGCGGTAGTTGATGACTTTGGGTTTCTTGGCTTTGCCCTTCTCGTCATAATCATGGACGACTTGCTGGAAGACCTCGCCCTGAAGGTTGGAGAGACGCTCTTCCTTGAGTCGGCCAAAGTCGTCGAAGTAGCTCTGGGTGCGGGCGATGAGGTTACCCGCGCCGTCGTAAACGTTGCCCATCACGGGCAGGCTTTTTTCATTGAGTTGGTAGAGGCGGCGCATCAGGAGAATGCCGTTGGCGTCAAAGGTCTTCTGCTCCATCTCCCGGGTGTTGGGATCATTTACGGACTCAGTTTTAGTGCCATCAGGATGGATGATGGTCTTGCCGATGACGACGTCTCCGGTCTGCGCGCAGGTGGCTCCCGAGACAGCAAGGGTCAAGAGAATGGCAAAAAAAGCACAGCAGTGTTTCATTGGTTGAGCGAGAATCCTCTCATGCTATCAGGAAGCGTAACCATCACAATCCCAAAAATCCATTCACCGCCTTACCTCACCATGAACAACGCCGAGGAAAACAGTCAGGTCCCTTGTGACGAAGCCACTTTTGATTGGCAGGCGCTGTTGACGCAGGTCATCGCGGATTTCGGGTGTGTAACAGGAACGTTGCATCGGTTTGATTTGACCGATCAACATCTGAAGCTGGTGGCGCACCAAGGAATTCCGGAGGTATTGATGCCGGTGGTGCAGTCGATCCCAATCGGTAAAGGCATCGCGGGAGCGGCTGCGCAGACGCGGCAGCCGGTAGAGATGTGCAACCTGCAAACCGATACCTCGGGCGTGGCGAAGCCGGGGGCGAAGCAGACGCAGGTGCAGGGGAGTCTTGCGGTGCCGGTCCTGGATGGGGAGCGCCTCTGTGGCACGCTCGGCATCGGCAAGATGGTACCCTATGAGTTCTCGGAGGAGGAAAAAGACCGACTGCTGACAATCGCCGCTGGGCTGGCACAGCGTTTGGCGGCCATTGGGCGTTAAGGCAATGTCAAACTAGCTCTGGCAGCGGGGCGTGGTTGCCGTCGATGAGGTACTGCGGGCGGCCGCTGAGGTCGTCGAGGGTAGCTTTGGTCACGTCGATGCCGAGGTGGTGGTAGAGGGAGGAGAAGACTTCTCCGAAGGCGACAGGGCGCTCAATGGCTTCTCCGGCGTGTTTGTCGGTGGCACCGATGACTTGACCATGACGGAAACCGCCGCCGGCGAGCATGGCGCAGGAGACACGCGGCCAGTGGTCGCGCCCGCCTTTGGGGTTGATGGTAGGGGTGCGTCCAAACTCCCCCCAGACGACGACGGCGACGTCTTTGTCCATGCCGCGCTCATGGAGATCGGAGATGAGGGCACTGAGGGCGCTGTCGAGCAGGGGCAGGTCTTCGCGCAGTTGTTTGAAGTTATCACTGTGGTAATCCCAGCGTGAGAAGCCGAGGGTGACGACGCGGGCACCAGCTTCGACGAGGCGACGTGCGGCGAGGAAGTGGTCGGTGAGACGTGGGCCGCCGTCATCGCGGTTTTTGTTTTCGCCTTTGCCATAGCGTTCGGCGTAGCGGGCGTCCTCGCGGGAGAGGTCGAGGGCGTGCAGGAGCTTGGGGCTGGTGAGCACGCCGAGGGCCTGCTCGTTGAAGGCGTCCATGCCGGCCATGAGACCGGTGGCATCGAGATCGCGGCGGAGTTGGTCAAAGCTTTTGAGCAAGCCGGCTCGATCATGCAGGCGATCCAAGGTCATGCCCTGAAGGGACATGTCACCGGTGCCGCTGCCACGATTCGGTTCAAAGGGAGCGTGGGCGACGCCGAGGTAGCCGGGCTCGCCATTGCGAGCCCAGGGCATGTGACCCATTTTGGGG
>JBIIUD010000135.1:0-6795 GCA_044340175.1 Verrucomicrobiaceae bacterium | reverse complement strand
CCATCGCTGTGGGGAACTGAAAGTCCCGGAGGATGGCGGCTTGGTCCATCATGGTGCCATAGAGAGGTCCGACGGCGGGCACGACGAGGGTGTCGTCAGCAGCGGCGGAGGCGAGGAAGGAGAGGAGTTGAGCGTACTCGCTAACGGCGATGTTGTAGAGGTTGGCGTTACCGCCGTAGAGGAGAATGCTGATGCCGCCGGACTCCATGTGGCGGATGAGCTTGGTGTTTTCGGCATCGGCGAGGGTGTAGTCGGCATTCCGGCAGAGAGGCGGAACGGCGATGACGGAGCGGCGGAGGTCGGCGGGAGTGATGGGGGCGGTTTGCATGCTGATTAAAGATTGGGCGAGGAGCGGGACTCTGGCAAATGCAGATGTGACTCAAAAGATCTCCGGCTCCGGCAAGGCGGGGCCGTATTGGAGGAAGTCGAAGTCGGCACCTTCGTTGGCCTGGGTGACGTGTTCGACGTAGAGTTTGGGGTAGCCGCGGTGGTAGCGGGGTGGGGCGGGCTTCCAGGCAGCGCGGCGGGTGGCGAGGTCTTCGTCGCTGACGTGCAGGTGGAGTTTTCGGTTGGGCACATCAAGGGTGATGAGGTCGCCATTTTGGACGAGGGCAAGGGGGCCGCCGATGGCGGATTCGGGAGCGATGTGGAGGGCGCAGGCACCGTAGGAGGTGCCGGACATGCGGCAGTCGCTGAGACGGACCATGTCGCGCACGCCTTGCAGGATGAGCTTTTTCGGGATGGGGAGTTGACCCCATTCGGGCATGCCCGGAGCGCCGACGGGGCCGGCGTTGCGGAGGATGAGGACGGTGTCAGGGGTGACGTCGAGATCCATGTCTTCGACGGCGTTTTTCATGGCGGGATAGCTATCAAAGACGAGAGCGGGACCGGTGTGGGTGCAGAGCGCGGGAGTTGCGGCGGAGTGTTTGATGACGGCGCCATCGGGGCAGAGGTTGCCGCGCAGGATGGTGGTGCCACCGTCGGGTTGGATGGGGTTGGCTGGCGTGCGGATGACATCGGGATCGTGAATGATGGCGTCGGCGATGTTTTCTCCCAAGGTCTGGCCAGTGATGGTGAGGGCATCGGTATGGAGCAGGGCGCGCATGCCATTCAAGAGGGCGCGCAGGCCGCCGGCGAGGTAGAATTCCTCCATCAGGTGCTTGCCGGCAGGACGGATATTGGCCAGCAGGGGAATGCGGCGGGAAATCTCGTCGAACTTATCCAGAGGCAGTTTGATGCCGAGGCGGCCGGCCATGGCCACGAGGTGGACAATGGCGTTGGTGCTGCCACCGAGGGCCATGTCCACGGCGATGGCATTTTCGAAGGAGCGTGCATCGACGATGGTCGAGGGCTTGCGATCCAGCCAGACGTTTTCGATGATCTGACGGCCAGCGGCAGCGGCGGTGCGGGTGTGGGCGCTATCGACGGCAGGGATAGAGGAGGCGCCGGGAATGGTGAGGCCGAGGGTTTCGGCCAGGGCGGTGAGGGTGGAGGCGGTACCCATGGTCATGCAGTGACCGGGCGAGCGGGCGATGCCGTCTTCGATCTCGCACCATTCTTCCCAGGAGAGGTTACCGGCGCGTTTTTCGTCCCAGTATTTCCAGACATCGGAACCAGAACCAAGGGTGGTGCCGCGCCAGTTGCCCTTCATCATGGGGCCACAGGGCATGTAGATGACGGGGAGATCAGCGGAGAAGGCTCCCATGAGAAGGCCAGGGGTGGATTTGTCACATCCCCCCAAGAGGACGGCGCCATCGAGTGGGTGGGCGCGCAGGACTTCCTCGGTCTCCATGGCGAGGAAGTTGCGGTGAAACATGGCGGTGGGTTTGGTGAGCATCTCGCCCACGGACATGACGGGAACTTCCATGGGGTGACCGCCAGCTTGCAGAATGCCGCGCTTCACCGCGTCGGCGGTGAGGCGGAGGTGCATGTGGCAGGAGTTGAGGTCTGACCAGGTGTTGAGAATGCCGATGATGGGCTTGCCCACGTAGTCTTCGGCGCCCCAGCCTGCTTGCTTGGCGCGGGAGCGATGGCCAAAGGAGCGCAATTCATCACGCCCATACCAGCGGTAGGAACGGAGTTGTTCAGGAGTCTTGCGGGTAGGGGAACTGTCGGGCATGAGAAAGCAGGATTTACAGGATTTAGGCAGGATTGACAGGATTTTTGTGGGAGATAATGACTCGAAGTCGTGCGATTGACTGGAGTAACGAATAACCGTTGAAATTCAGGAGGCAACCACCATGAAATCCGAACGCAACCGTAATGCTGAAAAGGCCATCCTCACAGAAGGAGGCAAACTTTCACAAGAAGACAAGGCGGCTAAAGCGGCCCTCATCCATCAGCGCGTCACTGACGCTCAGGTGGCTAAAAGCGGTCGAGACAGCCGTATCAAAGGCCACACGATGGTGCAAAATGCTCACAACCAAGGCAAGCGCGACGCCAAACAGGGCTGATTCTGACGGCCAGTGGCTTATTCTTATTTCTGGATGTCCTTTTTGGCTTTGGCCATGACCTCGGCCAGGGTCACTTCGGCACCGTTGCGGCGTTTGCTTTCGTCGGCGGCTTCCATGAAGGCATAGATTTCCAGGGTCTCTTCCGGGGTGACAGGAACGACGCCGGTGCGGAAGAAATGAATGATTTGGTGAAGCAGAGGCTCGTAACCGTCAAAGGCACCCACCTCAGCGGTCTGGCCGTTGTCGCCCGTGGCAGTGCCAGCGTAGCCTTTGCGGGTGTCGCTAGACTCTCTATAAATGCCGGTGCGGCCACCTTCCCAGGTGCCGGTGACTTGGATTTTGCCATCCTCGGTGGTGCCGCGTTTGACGGAGAGGCAGCCGGTGCCCAGGGTGGTGAAGAGAGATTCTACGCCGTGAATGCCATACCAAAAGAGGTCGGGGTGGCTTGGTTCTAGGCTAGCGGGGCTGCGGGTATCAGCAGATTTGACCTTGCCGATACTCCCCTTGCGAACGGCCTGAGTGTTCTTGCCAAAGCGGAGAGAGGAAGAGGAAAAGACCGGGGTGCGAGTTTTGGCAGAGGCTTCGAAGATGCGGATGGCGTCAGCCAGGGTGCCCGCGATGGGTTTGTCGATGAAGGTGGGTTTGCCGGCCTCTAGGCAGGGGAGGAGTTGTTCGAGGTGGGGGCGGCCGTCGTTGGACTCGAGGAAGACGACGTCCACTTTGTCGAGCAGTTCATTGATGGAAGAGACAATCTCGACGCCGTGCTCCTTGACCTGAGCGGTAAGCTCGGGGACGCGCTTGGTGCTGGATTCGATGTCTTTGCTGCCCTCTGGGTAAGCGGCGACCACACGCACGCCCATGAGTTCTGGTGGTTGCGGGGTTTTTGCGTTGAGCAGTTTGGTGAAAGCAATGGCGTGAGAGGTGTCCAGTCCGATGATGCCGGCGCGGATGTTTTGGGCATGAGTGGAAAGCGGAGCGAGCGCGACTGAGAGGAAGGCGAGCCGGAGGAGGAGAAGAGGAAATCGGGGCATGGTGGACCATTACGCGCTTTCAGGCCCAAGGCTTGCACGATTGAAGGGAAGTAAAGGCAGCGGCGAAGGCGGGATTAAATGGGCTGACCTACTTGACGCCGATGGCGTAGAGGAATTTGTCGGAGCGGAGGAGGAGGGTATTTCCGGCAACGGCGGGGGTGGCGTTGAATTGGGAATCGTCGGTGTCGATGAGGTTGCGGGCGAGTTCTTCAAACTGAGGTTTGGCGGCGAGGACGAAGGTGCCGGACTTGCGGGAGACGCAGTAGAGGCGATCGCCGATGAGCACAGGAGAGGCATAGAAGGGTTTGCCGCGGCCGCGGGGGCCGTCTTGGATGGCGCGTTCGCGATAGACATCCTCGCCCGTTTCGGCGTTGAGACAGGTGGCAAACCCCTGGTCATTGATGACGTAAAGGTGGCCTTGGTAAAGCACTGGAGTGGGGACATAAGAACTGGTGTTGGTCTGCCAGAGTTTGTTGGACTCGGTAAGGTCACCTGTGCCGCCGATTTTGAAGGCGGCACTGCCAGTGGCGGGGTAGCCGCCGAAAACGAAGAGTTTGTCGCCTCCATTGATGACGGATGGGGAGACATTGCCGGGCAGACTATGGTTGGCGAACCAGCGGAGTTTGCCGGTGTCGGGGTTCATGCCCCAAAGTTCCTGGGGAACGGCGAGTACGAGGTCGATCTTGTCGTCCCGTTTCACCAAAGCTGGAGTGCCGTAGGCAGAGTCGAGGTTGTCACCCTCGGCTTTCCAGAGGATGGAGCCGGACTCGGTGTCGAGTGCGACGAGTGCGCGACCTTCATCGCTGGCATTAACGATGAGTTTGCCATCGTAAAGGATGGGACTTGCGGCGGAGCCCCAGCGTTTGGAGGACGAGGATTTGCCGAGGTTGGTCTGCCAGAGTTTTTTGCCGGACATATCAAAGGCGAGGGCACCTGACTTGCCGAAGAAGACATAGACGTGTTTGCCATCGGTGACGGGGGTATGGGTGGCGTAGCCGTGCTCGGTGATGAAGCCTTGATAGGGGTCTTCAGGTTGTTCGGCCGGCACGTCGGCCTTCCAAATCAGCTTGCCGTCTTTGAGTGAATAACAAAGCAGGTGGCGGATGAGTTGGGTGATGTCGCTGCCCATGTCCGCCGTGCCATAGCCGGTCCAGCAGGTGAGGAAGACTTTGTCACCCAAGACGATGGGGCTGGAGGAGCCGGGGCCGGGGATAGCGGTACGCCAAAGCATGTTTTCTTTGGGGCCCCATTTGAGCGGAACTTTGGCGTCGGGTGCGGTGGCATCACCCTCCGGGCCGAGGAATCGGGGCCAGTCGGAGGCGTGGGCGGACATCGAAAAAACAGCTAGCAGAGGGAGGAGCAGAGCCTTCATGAGGAAGTGGAACCCGGGTGGGCCGGGAAGGTTGCGAAGTGGGGCAATCGAAGTACGGTGCGGTTATGGATCGACCCGCCGCTATTGCTCAAATCCGTGAGGCCTGCAAAAACATCGCACTTCAGATGATGAAGATATCTCCTGCCATTCACAAGCTGGGGGAACCGGAGACGCAGGCCGACTGCATCAAGGCTGCGCATGAGTTGACGGTGCAGTTGGAGATCATTAAAAAGAAGATCGGACGGCTGGAGCGGTCGGACGACAGTACATTGCTGTGATCGGATGAGGTCATGAAAAAGAAGCTGTCGAAGCCTAGCGGTTACAAGGCCTTCTCGGCACCCGAACCGGTGAAGGTAGAGGATTCCTCGGCGGAGCAGGCGTCCGGTTTGTGGATCAAGGCCGTCATCGTCCTGGGGGCGGCGATCTTCATCGGGGTAAAGATGGAGATGAACTGGATCGTGGATATGAATGATCCGGAGTTCAATCCGTTGACTTACAAACGGCAGCTTCAGGCAGAGACAACTGAGGGGACGTTTCAGGTCGTATTTGACGTTCCTGTCGAGCAACGTTGACGGGCAACGCTTCCTTCCTATTCTTCCGCCTTGAAAACCATTCTCCGAGTCTTTTCGTATTTGAAGCGCTATCCGGCGATGGCTGTGGCGCAGCTGGTGTGTGCCATTGGTGGGACGCTGATGGTGGTGGTGTTTCCGGCGGTGACACGGGAAGTGATGGATCAGGTGGTGCCCAACAAGCAGTGGGACAGGCTGGCACCGCTCATCTTCACCGCACTGGGGGCCTACTTTTGCCAGCATCTCTTCAACAGCCTGCGCATTCGCCTCAACAACGGTTTTGAGCAAAAGGTGATCTACGATTTGCGCAGTGATCTCTATGAACGGCTGCAATGGCTGCCGCTGAAGTGGTTCGACAATCGGCCGACGGGAGACATCATGACAACGGTGTCCGAGGATGTGCCGTCGGTGGAGCGGGTGCTGATTGATGGGATCGAGCAGGGGCTGGTTTCGGTGTTACAGATTTTGGTGGTGGGGATCTTCATGTTTCAGGCGGATGCGAAGCTGGCCTTGGTGGCGCTCGTGCCTGTGCCGTTCTTGATGGCAGGAGCGGTATGGTACACGCGCAGTGCTCGGGATCGGCACCGCAAAGTAAGGCGGGCGACGAGTGCGATGAACAGCCTGCTGCACGACAACGTGGCGGGCATGCGGCAGATCAAAGCGTATGCGATCGAAAACGAAGAGTTGTCCCGGTTCAACAAGGCGAGTGAGGAGGTCAAGAAAGCGACGATGCACCTCATGAGTGTGTGGTCGGTCTATCGTCCAGGGATGAATTTTTTGACGAGCTGCGGATTGGTCCTGGTGCTGTGGGTGGGGGCGCGGGCGCTGATGGAGGGGCGAATTCAAGTGGGGGAATTGACCGCGTTTTTGGTGCTGCTGAATTTTTTCTACTCGCCCATCGAAAGCCTGCATCAACTCAATCAAATCCTGCAAGGCGGGCGAGCTGCGGGGGAGCGAGTGTTTGACATTTTGGATTCGGAAGCTGAGCGGGATGTGGAGGCGGATTCAGGGCTGCCGCTGGCGCAGATCAAAGGTGAGGTGATCTTCAATGGAGTGGGTTTCTCTTACAATGGTCAGATGCCCACGGTGGAGGGCATCGATCTCAAGGCGGCCCCGGGCGAGACCATCGCGCTGGTGGGGCCGACGGGGGCGGGTAAGAGTACGTTGATCAATCTGCTGACGCGCTTTTACGAGTATGATCACGGGGTGATCACGATCGATGGCACGCCGGTGCATGAGCTGAACAAACGGGAGCTGCGGACAAAGATCGGTTATGTGACTCAGGAGAGTTTTCTTTTCAATGGCACCGTGCGTGAGAATCTGCTGATTGGTCGCCGGGATGCGACGGAGGCGATGCTTTGGGAGGTGCT
>JBIIUD010000134.1:0-6798 GCA_044340175.1 Verrucomicrobiaceae bacterium | reverse complement strand
TGTCGCCGAGATACTTGGAGATCACAGCGGAGTAGTCCACTTGGTAGAGGGGCTTGCCCAGGCGCAGGGCAATGCCCAGAGCGGCGCGCGTCTTGCCGGTGCCGGGTGGGCCGTAGAAGTTGAGGATGCAGCGCCCCTCCTGCGGTTGGATGGCGCTCAAGTTCCAGACCCGATCCAGTTCGGCGCGGATCTCCAGCGCTCGCAGACCGGCCAGGATATCGGTCTTCACATCCGGATGCAGGATCAGTTTGGTGAGGTCGTGACGAGGATCAGGGAAGACCAGGTCACCGACGGGCGGTGCTTCAGGTTCAGTGTCGCGGCGTCGTCGGCGCGGGTTGCGGTGGTCTTCGACGGTGACGGCATCAGGTGGCAGTTCGACTTCGGGGCTTTGCTGGGTCAGGGTGGTAGTGGGCATGTTGGTAACGGGTTTGGGTTCAGGGTTAAGGAGCAGGGGGATTGGTCAGGCGTACGGTGAGGATTCGGCCATGCAGGGCGGGCACGAAGCGGTTGGCGGGTCGCACTTCGCCGAAGGAGGTCGTCACCTCATCGACTCGATAGCCTTCGCCGGTGAAGTAGGCGCGGGCGTCGGCGATGGCGGTTTCGTCATCGGCATACCAGTCGGTGAAGGTCTGGTTGTCACCGCACTGGCGACCGTTGATGAACAGAAGCACATGATAAGGCTCTTTGGGGGCGGTGATCGCGGGATCATTCTGAGTTTGGGGTCTGGCTTTGGGCATGTGGGTATCGGGTTTGGCTTTGGGTGTCTGGATCAGCTATCCGCAGACTGCGTATGACTGGGGCCGGAAAAAGCGGCTTCAAGGCGCGCGGCATCGCTGCACTGCACGATCTGCCGTGCGTAGCTGGGGATCTTGCGTTGCAGCAGGTTCATCTGCTTGGGGCTGAGGCTGCGCCGGCGGAGGTATTGGCGGGCGAAGCTGCTCAGGATTTCGGCATCAGGACCGGAGAACCCGATGCCATTACGCTCGATGGCGGCGTCCTTCGATTGCTCGTCGATGGTCTGGTTTTGGTAGATGCGGATCAGTGCACGCAGCGCCCAGCGGGGATCGCTGGCAAGGCGTTGGCGCAGGTGTTCGATGAGGTCTTTTTTGCTCATGAGGGTGGGATGGGTTCGGGTTGCTTGAGTCCGTGCGAACTTCATCCTGGCCTCGTCACCGTGGGCGCGTGTGTCGCACCGTTTTTGGCACCATTTGTCAGTGGGGTTGTTGCCGCTCAAATACCTCCACGAAGCCCTGCTCTTTGAGGTTGCGGTCCCACTGGTTGGCGAACGCGCGAAGCTCTTGCATCTGCTTGGGTTGTCGGACCTGCAGCAAGCCCTCGGCGGTGACGACTGCCACGACTTGGTAAGCTCCCAGGTAGCTGTTCTCGAAGGTGAGCGGACTCCAAGCATGGCCCGGGTCGGTAGGCTGAACCAGGAACGTGATTTCGGGGTCGCGCATAGCGTCGCCGTTCTGCTCTGAGTAATGGGCGACACTCACTTCGTAAGCGCCGTTGGGGTAGGGACCGCCAATGACTTCGATCACCAGCCGCATGAAGGGCGGGTTCTCAAGACGGAGGTAGTGGTTGCGTACGGCTTCAAAGCCGCCGTGCTGTTCGATCATGTGTTGGATGAGTTGCATGGGATGGGGAGTGTGGGTTGGGGTTCAGAGTTGGGTTCACCAGTCGAACTGGGGCAGGTCGTCGAAGAGCTCGCCCTGGGCATCCACTCGGGCGTAGCCGTAACCGCGGGCTTTGACGGCAAGCAGCACTGCCCGCAGTTGCGGGAACCCGGGCAGATCGTCCTCATCGAGATCCTCGATGAGGAACAGGTGTCCGACACGGTCGGCAATGTGCGCCAGGAGCGGTGGATCATCCGGCCCGGCGTTCTCGACGTCTTCCGGGTCAAGGTTGAGCAGGGCCTCGGCTTCCGCTTGCGGCAGGTGAGCCGTTGAGATCACTGGCACCTGCATGATCCAGGGACCGGAGTGTTGGCTGGGCTGGGGTAGGTCAGTCGTTTTCATGGGTCATGCAGGCAGGTAAGGGTTGCCAGGTCTCGACATCGAAGTCGCGCTCAGTGATGGCAGCGAAGTCAGCCTCGCCCCAAGGGTCCTGCTTGGCGCAGAACAACGCTTTGAGGCTGTCGTGGTCCTCAGGGTGATCGGGTGGCAATTCGAACTCGTAGCGGATGGTTTCAGTGACGATCAGTTTTTTGGTGGTGGTCATGGCTTGGGATGGAGGTTGAGATTTCAGGGTTGCTGGTCGAGCCAGGATTCCAGGTCGGCGAGTGCGGCTCTGACACAGCCGCCGCTGCCAACTGCGATCTGGGCGGCAGTGGCCGCTGGCACGGGCCATCGGGCGGTGAGGAACGCGGTAAGTTCCTCGGTGGTGGGCGGCAGCAGTTTGATGGCTTGGAACCGCGTCTGGAACCGCTCGGTGAGCAGGTCCAGTTGCAGGTTGCTGGTGCCCAGGAAAGCCCGGCCCGATGGCAATCGGTCCAGGTAGGTGAGAAGCAGGTCCTGCGCTTCTCGGGAACAGCGGTCCAGTTCATTGACCACCTTCACCGACCAGTCACCGAACAGGCTACCATAGGGCAACTGGGTCATCCACTGGCGCACCACATCCACGGTCACCTCCCGTCCGTTGTAGTCCTCGATGGCCAGCGGAGTGCCCGCCAATTGCAGAGCCACCAGTTCCACCACGCTGGTCTTGCCCACCCCGGGCGGGCCGTAGAGCAGCAGCTTCATGGTGGCGGCAGCTTCAGCCGTGAGGCGCTCGGCCTTGCGACATTGTGCCCGGGCCACGAGGCCGGCCTGACCGATCAAATCGTCAGCCGTTTGGGGACGCCAGTTCATGGGAGAAGGAAGGGCCGGTTTGCGGGCACGATCACGCGGCTTGGGTGGCATGGTGGACCTCCTTTCCAGAATGCGTGGTGAGGCTCGTAATCGCGGTGGCAACGGCCTTGGCCCCCTTCTTGTAGAGGGTGACCGCTAGCAGTTGGCCATCTAGCCAGACCGCCCAGTAGCGGTCGCCATACTTGGTGATGGAGAGTCGGTCACTCATGCGCCCCAGCCCTCCCTTCTGACGCGGGCTTTCACCGTGTTGGTGGACAGCTCGAAGTGGGCTGCCGTCTGCTTGATGGAGCGGCAGCGCAGGTAGAACTTCCGCACCGCCTTCCAGTCAACGAGCTTGCCATCCACCGTGACGCTGGTGCGTTTGGCACGGCGGGCTACTGAAGCAGGGGCAGGAGGCACGATCTGGTCGGCCGCAGTGGCGAAGGCGTCGAAGCGCTGTGGCGGGGCAGGGGCCTCGTCGGGAGCTTGGCTCATCCGCAGCGTTGCGAGTTGCTCGCGCACCGCCGCACTGGCCAGAGGTCGAATCAGGGCCTCCACACTGGCGGGAGGCTCGCCGTTATGCACACGTTGCATGGACTCGGCTAGGCGGGCATCGACGATGCTCTGGATGAGATCGACGGGGATCTCTGTGATGGCATAGACCACCCCCGTTAGAGAGTTCAGTCCGAGCAGCGCTTTCATCTGCTCGCGGGCTTCCCGGGGCGAGGGCGCTTCGATGCGGTCATCGAATACGACCTGCCCCGACTTGCTGGCAATCAATTTGAACAGTTTCATATGAGTTTGGGTTTGGGGGTTGAGGGTTAGCAGGAGAACAGGCAGCCTTGGCTGCGGGGTTGGTGGGAGTCGGGTTTCGGGGCGCTCTTGCGGCGGGCCTGAGCGGCGCGTAGGCGGTGGACGAAGTGCGTGTTGCTCACCTGCATCCCCTTCCACTCCTCCCAGGGACCAAACAGGCGGGTGCGTTCCGCGTTCATCCACACCCAGCGACCCGTCATGCGGTGTAGCACGTCCGCCCCGGCAGTGTGGACCACCAGGGCGGCCGCGCGGGTGTCACTCATCGGCCCACCGGGCAGCGGCTCCTTGCGATGGGGTCCCAGCCGCTCCAGAGCATCGGGGTAGTCGCTCCAGGTGCCGTTGTGGAACAGCACGTTCTCAGCTAGCCCCGAAAGGCTGACACTGGCCTTCGGGGTGATGGGGAACGGGTGGCACAGGCGCGGGTCCACCCCGCCCACACTGGCCCAGCGGAAGTGCACCACGACTTCGCCCTCCAGTTTCTTGAGCAAGGTCATTACCTCGCCGGCAGTCAAGTTCTTCTGCCAGCGCACTCGGCCGGCTTCGCGCCAGGCCACCCCGGCCCCGTGGGGGTTGGCTTCATGGCAGGCATACAGCACCTCGGGTTTCGGGCGCACGGTTTCAGGGCATACAAGGATCACACACATGGTCTTCTCAATTTCTATGGGTTCAGGTTTGCTTGGGTTTGGGTTGTTGCCGCCGCTCTACGCAGATTGCGGATAGCAGCGGCAAAAGGGGGGGGCGAAGGGCTCAGAGGTTGGCGTCGGGGAAGCGTTCATCGAACTGCTTGCACAGGCGCTCCGCCTCCTTGCGGTAGCGGCGGAAGTCCGAGTGCAGGCGGCCAAAGAGGCCCAGGGCCACGGGGCGCGCGCCACCGGTCCAACCCAGGTAGTCCCAGAGGAAGTGCAGGGCGTCCTGGGCGGTGGCGGTGCGCTTGGCTTGCACCTTGTTTTTGCCGAACCCGCCGAGGCATTGGACCTGATGAGCGCGACGGCACAGGCCGAGCACAGTGGCAAGGTGGTGGAAGATTTTGTCGAGCTTGATGGTGCCAGCAAAGACGCGGAACTCGATCACGCCGATGAACCGCCCGTAGGCATCGCGGCGGAAGGCCTTTCTGAAATTGATCATGCCGCGGCCACATTGCTCGGCGCACTCGGCTTTGACCCGCTCCTCCTCGCAGGTGACGATCTTGCGCATCTGCTCGGCGGTGTGGTCATAGAGCGGGTGGCTGTAGTGGTTGAGGTGGCGGTCCGTCCCCGTCTGGCCGTAGAGGCTGCGTGCGTGCCAGCGACCGACATGGGCCAGTTTGCGCAGGAAAGCGCTGACGGCTTTGGTGTCCGAAGAACCAATCACGCTCTCGATGCCCACAGTAATGTGCAGGCCGCAGGAGGCATTGACGGTGGCACCGATGGCTTGCAGCCACTCGACCATGTTTGCGAGGTGCTCGACCCCGGCGTCGCCGTGGAGGATGGGGGAGACAAATTCGCAGGGCATCTGGCGCGCATCGCAGCGAATGGAGCCATCGCGCTCGGCCTTCCAGGAGTGGCCATTGAAGGTGGGTGCGTTGAGCGGCAGGGCGGTTGTGGCATCCAGACCGACGCGCACCGGTGAACCGTTGTGGTAGGGACCGACGGCGATGCCGCTGGAGTCAGGGATGCGGGTTTCGATTTCGATGCCCCATTGGATGGAGGCGGCTTGGGTGTCGATGGGCTTCATGAGCGTGGGCGATGGGTTCGGGTTGAGGGAGGGGCGAGCCCTTGCGGACTGCCCCCTTGCCTCGTCACCGTGGGTGCTTGTGTCGCACCGTTTTTGTCACCATTTTTCGGGGTGGCTAAGAGAGGTCCCAGACCTCGCGGAACCCAATGAACTTGGGGAATCGGGGCGCTTCCTTGGCCCCGCTGGGTTGGTGCTTGAACTTGACCAAGCGACCCGGCAGCGTGTGACGTTGCTCCCAGAGGGTGACGCGGTCGATGCCTCCGACTACGTGGTTGTAGCCCACGCGGAACTCGATGCCCGTGTCCACTGCTTTGACCACGAACCCGCCGAGTTCGCCGCGCCCAATCTTGCCCGCCTGGGCAGAGCTGCGCTTGGTGCGTCCGAACGCGTCCTTCTCGGCGGGGTTGAAATTGCTCATGCCCTCATAGCTATCGATCACCACGGCCTCAGCGTCCTCGAAGCGTTTGATCTTGAGCAGCCAGCCCTCGCGCTCGGTGGCGCGACCACACTTGTAGGGTGAGCCGGGCGTGCGGATCATGACGCCTTCGTAGCCCTCGGCCACGCAGCGCTCCTCATAAGCCAGCAGGTCATCGAGGTGCCGCAGTTCCTCGGGCAGCACTTTGTCCACGCGAGCAAAGTCAGGCAGGCGGGCCAGCTCCTGCATTCGGCAGGCATAGGGCACATCCACGCCTTCGCTCACGTAGTCGAACACGGCGAAGGTGAAGTCGGGTTCCCCACTCTCACGACCCACATGACCGGCGGTCTCATTGAAGGTGGTACCTTTGACGATCAACTCGCCATCGAGCCCGTCGGGCAGGTGCGTTTCGATCCACTCGCGGATGAAGCGATTGGACACGGGTTTGAAGGAGCGGGTCAGCGCTTGTCCGTTCACCTTCAGGCAGCGAATGCCATCGAGTTTGGGCGTGGCCAGCAGGGGGAAGCGCAGGGCTTCAAAGCGCTCGCACTTGCCAGCGAGCATCGGCTTGGTGATCGGGGAGGTCAGGGTCATGGTATTCATTTCGATGGGTTCAGGGTGTCGAGTCCGTGCGGACGTCCCCCTGGCCTCATCACCGTGGCCGTGTGTGTCGCACCGTTTTGAACGCCATTTATCGAAGGCTGGAATCCGCCCCATCAATAGGGCTCAATGCGGGGCTCTGGATTGCCGCGTAGGATGCGTTTTACGGCAGGGGCCGGTGCGCAAGGTATGGCTGTATGACCGACCTTCACATGCACTTGTTGAGACCATCATCAAATCCTTCAACTCAATCAATGAGGTGATCGAACAGTCCCGGCTGGAACGGCTGCAATGCCGCCTGTTCGGCCTTGAAGAAATCCGCCTTGGTCTTGCCCCGCTTCTTGCCCTCCCGCGTGTGGCAGTCATAGGCGTATTCGGGAATGGCCACGTATTCGCCGCTCTCCCGCAGTTCCACCGACAGGGTTTCCG
>JBIIUD010000133.1:0-6804 GCA_044340175.1 Verrucomicrobiaceae bacterium | reverse complement strand
ACGTCATCGTCAACGCGGCGGCTTACAACGAAGGCAAACTCACCGACTTCACTCAGGTCGGTGTCACCGCCGTGGACGATCAAACCCTCACCGTCACGCTGGAAAATCCCACGCCCTATTTCATTGACCTCTGCGCCTTTGCCACTCTCGCTCCGGTCCACCTACCCACGATCGAAAAGCATGGCGGTGCCTGGTTGAAGCCGCACAACATTGTCTGCAACGGCTCCTATCTCCTGGAGGCCTGGCGACTGGACGATCACCTCCGCCTGCGCAAGAACCCACGCTACTGGGATGCCGCGAACGTCGCCATGGCGACCATTGAGGTCCTACCCATCGCAGAACCCAACACTGCCATCAATTATTTCCTCACGGGCGAGGCGGACCTCATCATGGACAAAGGCATGGTGCCCACCTCCCTCACCGCCACTCTCAAGACGAAGCCCTGGTTTCACACGGGCCCTTTCCTCGGCTCCTACTTCACCCGCTTCAACGTCACCGCTGCGCCCTTTGACAATGCCAAGGTGCGTCAGGCCTTCACCCATGCCATCGACCGCAAGCGCATCACGGAGAAAATCACTCAGCTCGGCGAGATCCCCGCTTGGAGCCTAACCCCGCCGGGGGCTGGCACCCACGGCTACACCCCGCCGCCTGGGCTTGACTTTGATCCTGCCAAAGCCCGCGCCCTGCTCGCCGAGGCTGGCTATCCTGGCGGCAAAGGTCTGCCCAGAATCGAATACCTCTACTTCCCGAAAACCGTCGAGACGAACATCGCCGTTGAGTTGCAAAGCATGTGGAAAGAGCATCTCGGTGTGCCCGTCCAGATCGTCAAACAGGAGTGGAAAATCTACCTCGCGTCCATGAAAGGCCTGCAATATCAGATGTGTCGCAGCAGTTGGGTGGGCGACTACAACGACCCCAACACCTTTTTGGAAATGTTCACCTCCGCCAGCGGCAACAATCGCACCGGCTGGAAGAGTCCTGAATACGATCGCCTGCTGGCCACGGCTGCCACCCAGGCTGATCCCCTTCAGCGCAACACCACCCTGGGTCAAGCCGAGCAGCTTCTCATCTCCACCGACACCGCCATCCTGCCCATTTATTACTATGTCGGTGTCCAATTTTACCACGCGGATCGACTGACTGGCGTGCGCCCGAATCTCATCGATGACCACCCGTTCCGCTGCATGAAGTGGAACGCCGCTACCGCCATTTCCAGGTAGGGCTTAGACGAAGGTGGTCGCCTTTTTTCGAGAATCGGTTTAGCCGTGGCGGTCTTTGAAGGTGAGTTCGGCGATGCCGCTCTTGTCGAGTCCGCCGAGGCCGAGGGAGACCATCTTTTGGTACTGAGCCTGGGTAGCGGTGTTGAGGGGCAGATTCAAACCGACTTCTGCGGCGATCGATCCGGCGATGCCGCTGTCCTTGGCGGCATGTTCCGCGCTAAACCAGCAGTCGTGCTCGCGGGCGACCATGTCGGCGGCGTCGGTTTCGAGCACGCGGGAGTTGGCACCGGTCTGGGAAAAGACCTCGCGGACCAGGTCGAGGTCGTGACCGAGGGCGGCGGCGAGGCCGAGGCCTTCGGCGAGGCCGGCGGTGTTGATGTTCATGACCATGTTGACCAAGGCTTTGACTTCGGCGGCGCGACCGGGTCCGCCGATGTAGCGGCGGTTGATGGACATGTGTTCGAGGACAGGGAGGACGCGCTGATAGACCGCTTCATCACCGGCGAGCATGAGGTAAAGTTTTCCCTCACGCGCGTGGCTGATGCTGGAGGCCATGCTGGCTTCCAGAGAGTCGGCCCCGGCGGCCTGAGCGGCGGCAAAGACTTCCCGGTGGATGCCGGGGGTGACGGTGGCGCAGTTGATGAAGGTTTTACCGGTGGCGGCGGTGAGCAGGCTGTCGGCGCTGTCGAGGAAAATGCGGCGCATGGCGGCGTCATCGGTGACGACGGTGAAGATGATGTCGGCAGCGGCGGTCACTTCGGCGAGGGTGGCGGGGGCAGTGCTGCCGAGTTCTTCAGCCAGGGCCTGTGCAAACGGGGGATGACTGTCATAGACAGCAGTGATGCTGTAGCCACAGTCCTTGAGACGACGCGCCATGTTGGCGCCCATGCGGCCGACGCCGACGAATGCGATGGTGGGTTGGGACATAGAAGAAAGGGGAGGGGTGGGGAGGGGGGAGTGATCAGTGATCAGTAATCAGTAATCAGTAATCAGTAATCAGTGGGCAGTGGGCAGTGGGCAGTGGGCAGTGGGCAGTGGGCAGTGGGCAGTGGGCAGTGAGGTGACTGGGGGTTATTTGAAATCGGGGAAGAAGGGGTTGTGTGCTTTTTCCTCGGCGACCGTGGTGTAGGGGCCGTGGCCGGGGCAGAGGATGGTGTCGTCTGGCAGGGAGAAGATTTCTCTTCGGTTGGTGGTCACTGCGTCGGCATAGGAGACCATGCCACCGCCCATGGAGGAGGCGAAGACGGCATCTCCGACGATGGCCACGGGATTGGCGAGGCCGGTGACGACGTAGGTGACGCCGCCGCGCGCGTGGCCGTAGGTGGAGCGGGGTTCGATGCGCAGGGCGCCGAGGGTCCAGACGGTGGTGCCGTCGATGTCGAAGGTGTCAGTGTCGGGGCAGGGCTCCTTGGTGTGGGAGAGGGCGGCTTGGCAGCGAGTGCCGCGCTGAAGGGCAGTGAGATCGGCGATGTGGTCGCCATGCGTGTGGGTGATGAAAATGCGCTCGAGGGTGAGGTCGTGATTTTGGATGAAGTCGATCATTGGCTGAGCCGTGGCACCGGTGTCAAAGGCAGCGGCGCGCTTGCTAGCGGGGTCCCAGACGACGTAGGCGTTGACGGTCATGTCGCCAAAGGTGGTATTGAAGCGAGCAAGGCCGGCCATCTCGATGGGGCGGGGATACCAGCCGTTCTGGGCCATGACGACGAGGGCGGGGCCGTGCAGGTGGAGCACCGGGGCCAGCCGCAGCAGTGTTTCCTCATCCGCCACGCCTTCGAGCGCGCTGGCGAGAAGGGCGGGGTCCACGCCCGCTGTTTTGGCGACTTCTTCATCCGAGAGCCGGAGGCCGCGTTGGGCTTTGGCGAGGACGTCATTGAATTGGTCTTCCAGGGGGATCATCATGGGGGCCATTCTCAACGAGGAAGACCGTGGGATGCAACCTGGAAAGTGGGCGGGCTGAGAATCCCTGAGCGGCGTCGTCAGAAGGGAGCCGAGGGGAGGTGGCGCAGCGTTTTTTTTGGGTGTGGGCGGGACTGGGTCAAAACTGGTGTGTTGAATTGAAAGGCTTTTCACGGCAGAATGAGGGCCGTTATTCACCGACGGGTCCGCACGCGCCTTTTTCCCCAACCTTTTCATGAGTTTACCAGACATCGCCGGACATGAGTTGTTGGAGTTGATCGGCAGTGGGGGCTGTGGGTCGGTGTATCGCGGTCGCACGGCGGATGGGCGGGAGTGTGCGGTGAAGGTCTTTAGCTCGATGTCGATCAATCGGAAGGCGCTGATGCTGACGGCGCAGACGCTGGCGGGGCTGCCGGGGCATGAGGCGGTGGTGGCGCCGTTGGCGCATGGGTTTGAACGCAGCCCGTATTTCTGTGCGGTGCCGTTGTATGGGAAAGCGGAGCGGCGTCCGGGGGGCAAAACGCACTGGGAGGTGGAGACGCTGGAGGATTGGTGTCAGGAAGGGGTGCCGAAGGAGCGTGCGTGGGCGATCATTTACAAGCTGGCAGATGCGTTGTCCTGGCTGCACAAGACGGGTCTGCCCCATGGGAATCTGCGGCCCTGCAATGTGCTGGTGGAGATGGTGGGGGAAGAGCCGGTGGTGCGACTGACGGACATGGCGCAGGGTTGGGTGGGCGGCATCCATCATTTGGATCTGGGGGATCACTTTGTGTATCTGTGCCCGGAGCAGGCGGAGAATCCAGTGGGGGTGTTTGAGGGCCATGGGCCGGGCTGGGATGTCTATAGCTTTGGTGTGGTGGCCTATCGACTGCTGACGGGGGTGCTGCCGCGGGGGGAGGAGGCGTGGAAGCTGCAACTGGAACAGGCGCGGGTGCGGGTGACGCAGGGGCTGGCCTATGAGATCGATAGCCCGGCCCTGCTGCGGGCGGTGCGTGCGGAACCGGTGGTGACCTGGCCGACGGCGGCGGAGTCAAAGTGGGAGGAACGGCGGCGGCAGGTGGTGGAACGGGCGCTGAACCCACGTCCGGAGGCGCGCTGGAGGGACATGCGGGAGGTGCTCCGGGAGTTCGAGGCGCTGGAGGCGGACTTTCTGTTGGAGGAAAGCCGCGCGCAAACGGTGGCGGAACGGGTGAAGCAGGCGGCACGGGTGAAGTCCCTTGCCCGCACAGCGATGGGGCTGGCAGCGGTGCTGATGGTGGCCACGGCTTATGCAGCGTTAACGCTGGTGAGGGCGCGGCAGGCGGAAAGAAGCCTGGGGGAGAGCGCGGCGGTGCATGCGGCGGACGTGAAGGGACGGGAAGCGCGGGCGGCCGGGGAGATCGCAGCGCGGGAGGAAAAGATCGCGCTGCTGACGCGGCAACGGGATGAGATGCAGGCGGCAAAGGCGCTGTCGGATGCGAACCTCGCGCGCTCGCAGACGGCGGTGGATCAATTCTTGACGCAACTGCTCCAGACGCCGACGAGCAATGCGCTGGAGGTGGAGTTTTCACGGGCGCAGATGGAGGATGCGCTGGCGTTTTACCAGGCGGGCCTAGCGCACTTGGAGTCGCGCGCGGAGCTGGGCCTGGAGCGGGTGCGCAGCTATGGCAACATGGGGCGGATTCATTTGAAGCTGCGGCAGGACAAGGAGGCGGAGGCGGCCTTGCAGAAGGCGCTGGATGAAGCGGCAAAGCTGCGCGCTGCGGGCGTGGAAGGGCAGGCGTCACTGAGTCAGTCGGCGGGGCGCTACGGTCTGCTGCTGGCGGAACTGCGGCAAGGGCACGGCCAGGGGCTGGCGGCGCTGGAACTGCTCAAGGCCGCGGCCCCGCTGCTGGAGGAGGGATTGGCAGCGGAACCTGACAATGCGCTGGCGCGGACGGAGTGCGCGCGGGCTTGGCTGGAACTGGGCGCGCGCTGGTTTGAGCATGGGGATCTGAAAGAGGCGCGGGAGACGCTGATGCGGGTGGGCTCGGTTTTGGAGGTCTCGGTGAAAGGGAAGGACGTGGCGGCAGAGGATGCGTTCATGCTGGCGCGGGCGGCTTTTCACCTGGGGCTGGTGACGCGGGAGGAGGGACGGGCGGAGGAGGCGCTGACGCAGATGATCGATGCGGTGCGCAGCATGGGAGAACTGGTCATGGGCTCCTCTCCGCGCAATCAGGACCAAGCGCTGGCACTGGCAGCGGCTTACACCGATTTGGCGGAGCTGGTGGGACATCACTTCAGCGGTAAGGACGCGCTGGACGCGCACCAGCAAGCAGTGCCGATTTTGCTGGAGCTGAATCGGCTGCATCCGGACTGGGCAGAGGTCAAATACTACCTAGCGCGCAACAATGGAGCCATCGCCCAACTGGAGCGTGACCTGGGCCAGACGGCGGAGGCCTCGCGCAAGAAGGAGGACGCCATCGCGCTGGTGAACGAGGTGCTGGCAGACGACAAGGCGAACGGGCGCTTTCTCTTTCTGCAGGCCAAGCTACGGCAGGAGTACGCCGGCTTCTTGGCCGATGCGAATAAGGCCGTGGAGGCGGTGGGCATGGCCAAGCTGGCGGAGACCACCTTGACGAGTTTGCTGGCGGCACCGCCCGAGTCCAAACTGACACCGGAACGCAAGCAGCGGCTGATTCTGCTGGCGCAGTGTCAGGGGTTGATCGGACATGGTCTGGAGAAGACAGGTAAGAAGGCGGAGGCGAAGGCAGAGCTCGCCAAAGCGCTGGAGGCGTGGAAAACGCTGGAAGCGGCAGGCGTGACGGAGGATCTGGTCAAGCAGGGGGTCACGTGGACGCAGGATCGCTTGGCGAAGATCAAGTGAGTTCAACCTCAGTGGAGGAGTGGGCAAGGCAAGGTAAGCCAAGATTGCCGAAGAGAACGTGACGCTGGGCACTGGGCTGTTGCGCAGGGCAGGGCTCTGATTTATGGGAATGGCTTTGGAGTGGCTGAACCTTCCTTTATCTTACCTTACCTTGATCCCATGATGCGCGGCTTGCTTGTCCTGATGTTTTGTTTTGTGTCCTTGAACGGTCGGGCGGCTGATGGGGAGTTCCCGGCTGCGGATAAGATGTTGCTCAAGTGGTATCAGGAGCATGCAGCGGGCAAAGGGGTGTTTCTCGATGAGAAACGGGAGACGGAATGGGACTTTGTATTGGAACCGGAATTGAAGGCGGTGGTGGCCAAGCGCCATTGGGGGCATGACCCGCTGTTCTTTGCTCAGGATGCGGAGGTCAAGGATATCAAGACCAAGATCGTGGATGAGACGGGAGGCAAGGCCTTGGTGCTGATCTCCTTCACCAACTTCGGTGAACCAGTGCGGCTGGTGGCGCATCTGCGCGTGACGGATCACGGCTGGCGGCTGGGCAACATCGTGGATCCAGCCACTGGCAGTGATCTGCTCAATGGGCTGGATTTGGGTGAGGCGAACTGAGGCTCACGCACGGGACGTGCGTGGTACGTTACTTCTTCACGGGGAGCTTGTTGTCTGACCAGCCGCCGAAGCCGTCGTCGAGGTGGATCAGGTTGTTGATGCCGAGTTCTTGCAGCGTTTTGAGAGACTTGGTGCTGCGACCACCGGCTTGGCAGTGGACGAGGTAGGTCTTCGTTTTGTCGAGCTTGGCGGCTTCGGTTTTGAATTTCGCGTCGTCGAGGAAGTCGATGTTCT
>JBIIUD010000132.1:0-6805 GCA_044340175.1 Verrucomicrobiaceae bacterium | reverse complement strand
CGCTTCCTTTTGGTGCGCAATGACCGGGAAGCGGTCTGCTACGAACTGCCAGTGCTGCCATGAGTTCGGTCTCCCGCTAACGGGCAAGCCCCCGGTTGCGAAGTTCCCAAGCCGTGCCATCTTTGACAGCAATGGAAGACTCCCCGCGCGGTCCTGTCCGTCTCTTGGGACAGGCGGCTTTGAACTTTATCAATTACTTCGGCCAGCTCGGCATGCTTTTGGCCGAGAGCTTGGAGTCATTGTTCAAGACCAAACCGCGCTTTCGGCTGATCATGGAGCAGATCGTCCGCATTGGGTTCGGTTCCCAGGTGGTTGTCATTGTCACGGGGGCGTTCACCGGGGCCGTGTTCACGGCACAGTCCTATTTCAAATTCCGCGACTTCGGTATCGAATCCACAGTGGGCAGCATTGTAAGTGTGTCTCTGTTTCGCGAATTAGGTCCGGTGCTAACCGGGCTGATGGTGGCCGGGAGGGTAGGAGCGGCGATGGCGGCGGAGATTGGCACTATGAAAGTCTCAGAGCAGATCGACGCCCTGCGGGCCATGGGCGTGCACCCCGTCGATTATTTGGCGATGCCGCGGTTTTACGCCATGACTCTCTCCATGCCGCTGCTCATCGCTGAAGCCATCGTATTCGGCCTGAGCGCGTCATGGGCCGTGGCGGTTTTGGGCTTTGGCATTCCTGATGCTTGGTTCATGATGCACTTGATTGATCACACCAATCTGGACGACCTGAGTTTTGCCATGATCAAGGGCTTGGTCTTCGGGCTTTTGATTGTCATCATGTCCTGCCATCAAGGTCTGAGCACGACCAACGGTGCCGTCGGTGTGGGCCGGAGCACGACGCGCGCCGTCGTTTTTTCTTCACTGGCGATTCTGGTGGCCAACTTTTTCCTCACCCTGCTTCTGAATTTCTTCTTCCCTATGGGGACGAACTCCTGATCCTTTCTCATGAAGCCCACTTCAAAGGCGGCAACCGCGGTGTCCTCCTTCATTCAGATCCGCGACCTGCACAAAAGCTTCGATGAACAGAAGGTTCTCCGGGGTGTGGACCTGGACATCAGTCGCGGGGAAACCTTGGTCCTGGTGGGGCCCTCAGGGGAAGGCAAAAGCGTGCTGCTAAAGCACATCATCGGCCTGCTCTCACCCGATTCAGGTACGGTCCTCTTTGACGGCACGCCGCTGACTGGACTGAAGGAGCGCCAGCTAGCTCCCATCCGCCGCCGCATCGGCTATCTGTTTCAAAACTCCGCGCTGTTTGACAGCTTCACCGTCGCTCAGAACGTCGCCTTTCCATTGGTCGAATCGGGCATGAAGGATCAGGCAGAGATCGACAACCGCGTTCAGGAAGCGCTCGACGTGGTCGAACTCGGCGAGCATAAGAACAAGATGCCAATCAACCTTTCCGGCGGCATGCGGAAGCGGGTGGGCATTGCCCGCGCCATTGTGGGCAAGCCGGAAATCATCCTGTATGACGAACCGACCGCGGGACTTGACCCGATCGTGACGGATGTCATTGACCACCTGATCAAGCGATTGCAAAAGCGCTACCAAGTCACTTCTGTCGTCATCACTCATGACATGGCCAGCGTCTTTAAAATCGCCGACCGTGTGGTGATGCTGAAGAACGGCATTGTTTATTTCAATGGGAATGCCGATGAACTCAGAGGATCCAAGGACGAGTTCATCCAGGACTTCATCTCCGGACACTCAGGCATGACCTCTTAACTGTTCGCCAACCCATCCCCTCTACTGCTGCTTTCACCATGAATCCCAATCGCAAGACCGAACTCCTCGTCGGACTCTTCCTGCTCGTCGGCCTGGCCATGGTCGGCGCGATCATTCTGCAATTCGGCCGCGTCAACGAGCTCTTCACGGACTCCTACAGCTTGACGCTGGCCTTTCCCAATGCTCCTGGCATCAAGAAAGGCTCCCCGGTGTACCTGGGGGGTTCCCGCATTGGCAAGGTCAAGGACAAGCCGCTGCTGGAGCCTGACTCCTCCGGGGTGACACTGCAAATCGAAGTGTTTGGAGACAAGCGTATCCCAAAAAACTCGTCCTTCATGGTGGGCACCAATGGTCTCATGGGGGATGCGCTGATCGACATCAAAATCCATCAAAAAGAGGACGACAGCCCCATCACAGATTTCTATGCCTTTGATCATAGCGCGATCATCGAGGGCGCGCGCGAGGGGGGGCTCGGTGGCCTGCAAGACTCTGCCGCCTCTGCCGCCAAGAAGGTGGATGTCGCCTTGGATGACGTGAAACTGGCTCTGACGGATGTGCGTGCCGCGATGAAGAAGATCAACGAAGGCGCTCTCTCTGATCAGGTCATCAATGACTTCAAACAGAGCATGGCCCACCTCAACAAGACCATGACGCGGGTCGATGAAAAAGTATTGGGCGAGGAGAATGCCGCCAATCTCAAGGCGGCCATCAGCGACATCCGGGATGCGGCGGGCAGCTTCAAGAAATCGGCCTCCAATCTCGAAGTGACCACCGGCAAGCTCAACCCCATGATCGACAAACTGGACCCCGCGATCGCCAAGGCGGACACCGTCATGACCCGTGCCGATGAAGCGCTGACCTCCGTCAAAAAAGCGGCGGACGAACTCGCCAGCGTGGGCCGCACGTTGCGCACTGGCAACGGTTTGATGGCGGCGCTGATGAATGATCCCGAACTGAAAAAGGAATTTGGCAGTCTCATCAGCAACCTCAAGGAGCGCGGCATTCTGCGCTACAAAGACCTCTCAGACGAAGCCCCCGCCGCCGCCCCTACGACAGACGGTAAGCGCCAGCTCTTCAGGCGCTGATCAGCAGCTCTCGCAGCGCGGTCCAGCGCTTGCGGCTTTCTTGTTTCTGGACGGCAAGCCGGAGTGCTTTGGGATCACCCACCAGCACGACGAGTTTCCTGGCACGCGTGATAGCGGTGTAAATGAGGCTGCGCTCCAGCATGACAAAATGCTGAGTGCTCACAGGAATGATGACACAGGGAAACTCACTGCCCTGACTTTTGTGAATGGTCATCGCATACGCAGCCTGGAGCGCATCGAGTTCCCCTGGCTCATAGACCACGTCACGTCCGCCGTCGAACCGCACATGCACCCTCACCGGATCCAAGTCCATGGAAGTGATGACCCCAAGATCGCCGTTGAAAACGTCCTTGTCATAGTCATTCAAGGTTTGCAGCACTTTATCCCCGACACGGAACGTGCAGCCGAAACGCTCGATCTCGTATTTGAACTCGCTCGGCGGATTGAGCGCGCTTTGCAAAGCCTGGTTCAGAGCGCGCGTGCCGAGGGAATTGCGGTTCATCGGCGTGAGCACCTGGATCTCCGGCACTGGATCAAAGCCATACTTTGCAGGCAGTCGCGTTTTGACGAGTGCCACCACGGTCTCGGCGATGGCCTCCGGTGTGGCCGCTTCGAGAAAAAAGAAATCGCTGTCCCGGTGCGGTGTTAGATCCGGAACCTCACCTCGATTCATGGCATGGGCGCTGGTGATGATGCGACTGCTGGCGGCTTGGCGGAAGATCTCCGTCAACTTCACGCACGGCACTCGACCGCTGGCGATGACGTCCTGCAGCACCTTACCGGGACCGACGCTCGGCAGTTGGTCGGCGTCGCCGACCAGCAGCAAATGCGCCCCAGCGGGCAAGGCGGAGAGGAACTGGGCCATCAGCGGCGCATCCATCATGGAGACCTCGTCCAGCACGAAGACATCCCCTTGGAGGGGACGGCCCCGGTGTCGGCCCCAGGTGCCGCCGCCCTGCGACTCCAGCAGGCGGTGCAGGGTCTTGGCTTCCAAGCCAGCACTCTCATGCAAGCGTCGCGCCGCCCTGCCAGTAGGCGCGGCCAGAATGATCTTTTTACCCGCCGCCTCATGGATGCGCAAAATCGTGCGCACCAGCGTGGTCTTACCGACACCGGGCCCACCCGTGATGATGAGCACGCGCTGGCGGAGGGCTTCTCGAACAGCGCGGCGTTGACTCTCCGCGAGGGTGAGTTTCTGGGCCGTTTCTGCCTCCACGAGAGCTGTATCGATGGCCTCATCGGTCAGTTCCTGTTCAGCAGGCGCATGAACGAGATCCAGCAAATGCTTGGCGATACTCTCCTCAGCACCCCGAAGATGAGGCAGCGCCACCACCGACTCCCCACTCAGCGTGGCGAGAGTCAAATCACTGGTTTCGAGCAGACGATCGACCGTGCTTTGGAGCGCCTCTTCTGTGAGCTCTAGCAAATGCGCCGCATGTTCGATCAGCAAGCGTCTCGGCAAGCAGGTGTGGCCGCGCTCCGCCGCTTCTCCAAGCGTGTGCAACACGCCCGCCTTCAACCGCTGAGGTGCGTCCTTTGCCAGGCCGATCTGCCCCGCGATCTGGTCTGCCGTTTTGAAGCCCACCCCATGAATGTCGATGGCGAGCTGGAAAGGGTTGGCCTTCAGCACCGCCTCTGCGCTGTCGCCATAGGTCTTGTAGATGCGCAGGGCACGGGACGGGCTGATGCCATGCCGATGCAGGAACAGCATGATCGCGTGCACCGCCTTTTGTTTCATCCAAGAGGCGCGGATTTCCAGGCGACGCTTGCTGCCGATGCCTTCCACCTGCTCCAGCTTGACGGATTCGTTCTCGATGATGTCCAGCGTGGCCGCACCAAACTTGGCGAGGATGCGTTTGGCATAAGCGGGGCCGACACCTTCGATCAAACCGCTACCAAGATAGCGCTCCAGTCCGTCGAGCGTGTCGGGACGTTTCAGCGTGAGCTGTGTCGCTTTGAATTGCTCGCCATAATCGCGTGTTTTTTCCCAAGCGCCCACGGCTTCGAACTGCTCCCCGGGCACCACATGCGGCGCATTGCCAATGACCGTCACCACCTGCCGCGTGCGTCCTTCTGGCAGCACTTTCAAGATGCAGTAGCCGGTGTCTTCCGAATGGAAGGTCACCCGCTCCACCGTGCCGCGCAACGGCTCCGGTGCCTCGGGCGTGATGGCGGGCCTGGACGGATTCATGGGAGAACCCTAACGCACTCCGGGCCGGCTTCCAAGTCAAGCGATGGGAAAGGGCGCTTTGGTTCTGAATCCGTTCAGAGGCGCAGTTGAGGTTCGTTGGAGGGACGGCGCTCACCCAACCAAAGCGTGAAACGCGGTCCCTCGTCGAAGGCCTCTTCCAGCCGCCAATCGTGCAGGGCACAAAGCCGATGAACGATCGAAAGGCCGAGGCCATAGCTGGGTCTGGAATCAACCGTTTTCGGATTGGCGCCCTCGGGCTCCTCAGCGATGAAGCTCAGGCCATAGGGCGGACACGTTTCCCATTGGATCAGCAGCGAACTGTCCGGCGCGTGATTGAAGGCATTGCCGAGAAGGTTTTCCAGAATGACCCGAATCACCTCCCGCACACACTCGACGCTGATCTCTTCGGGCACCTTGATCGTGATGCATTTGTTGTGATGCGGAAAAACCAGTCTTTGCTCTGCGATCACCTGAGAGATCAACTCCCGCACCCTGACAGACTCCCGTTCTCCGGGCACCCGACCCTCCCGAGCCATCACCAGAAAAGTGCGGACAATGCCCTCCATCCGTTGAGTGGTGCGGCGCAATCTCTCGAGCACCTCTGCGTCCTCATGTTCACGCTCCATCAAAAGACTCACCGCGCCGTTGAGGATGGTGAGGGGCGTTCGCAATTCATGACTGCAATCTGCGATGAACTGCTTCTCACGGTCATTGGCACCCGCAAGCTGGACAAAGCTCTGATCCAATGAACGCGCCAAAAAGCCCACCTCGTCATCTTGAGTACCTTCACTGAGTGGTCGAGCCCCTGGCCTGTGATCTCTCACCCGGTCCGCAAGTTCAAGCACAGGCAGAATCGCTGAACGCGCGAGCCTCCGACTCATCCAAAAGCTACCCAGTAAGACCAGACCACCAAACACCAGAATGCTTTTAGAAATCCTCTCCGAAATGCCTTCTGTGTGCTCGAGAGCCTGCCAGTCGGCTAAATAATAGACTGGAGAAGACTGCGAATCCGACGTTTCAACGATCAACCGGTATTCCCACTCCCATCCAGCCGTCCACATTTGCAATCGGTCCCAAAAACTCCTGATTAAAATGGCCTCCTGGCCATCCTCAGAGGCAAACACTTCATGCGGCCCGCGGGAGAGCGGGAGCACATCCAGGTTGAGCTTTTGTTTGAGCGCCTCTTGATTCGGGAAGGTCGCAATCCAATGCGGTAGCGACCTGTGCTGGGCGGGCTGGGACGCGTCATCCGCCATTGCCTGCGTGAGCACCGCGTCCAAAGCCGCGTCCTCCGCCTCTAAGAGGAAGAACAAGGCGCCAAAAGTCAGGATGGCCCCCATGAGCACGGCGAACAGAACAAAGTGGCGTATGATCCGTGACTGCAGGCGCGCGCGCTGAGGGGGACGGTTTTCGCTGAACTTCATCTGAGACATAGCGGAGTTTAGCGCTTTAGCAGTTGATAGCCCACGCCCCGATGCGTCTGCAAAAGAGGCGGCAAGCCCGGCGTGTCCAGCACCGCCCGCAGGGCGAAAATGTGTGATCTCAACGCATCACTGCCTGGCAAATCCTCGCCCCAAAGCGCCCGTTCCATTTCCTCACGAGAGACAATGGCCGGGGCGCGCCGGAGCAGCACCTCGAGAATCGCAAAACCCATCCGCGTCAGCTGCAACAGCTCCCCCCCACGCCTCACGATGCGCATGGCGATATCCATTTCCAAGTCCTCAAACATCAACCGATCCGCCGCCTGATGAGTGCGCCTTTCCGCCCGCCGAACCAACGCCTGTAACCGGGCCAACAGCTCG
>JBIIUD010000131.1:0-6826 GCA_044340175.1 Verrucomicrobiaceae bacterium | reverse complement strand
CCGCCGCGACTTCGCCGCCAAAACCGCCAGCTCCCTTCTCGGCGTTGGCCTGCTCGGAAACTCGCTGACCAGCAAATCCTTCGCTGCCTTTGAGGATGCCTCAAAGCTCAAGCAGGTGCCCACAGCCAAAAACGTCATCTATCTCTACATGAGCGGCGGTCAGTCCCACATGGACACCTGGGATGTCAAAGAAGGCGTCGAAACCGCAGGCTCCACCAAGCCCATCAAGACCAGCGCTGACGGCGTGCGCGTCTCTGAGTATCTGCCGCGCACCGCTCAGCAGATGCATCACGGCACCATCATCAACTCCCTCACCTCCACCCAGGGCGCTCATGAACAGGGCAACTACATGATGCACACCAGCTACGAACTGCGTGGCACCATCCGCCACCCCGCCATGGGGGCCTGGTTGAATGTCTTCCAAGGCGGTGGCAATAGCACCTTGCCCAACTTTGTCTTCATCGGCAATGACAGCCGCCACCCCGGCGCCGGTTTTTTCCCTGCGGCACAGGCCCCCCTGTTCGTCAGCAACCCTGAAAACGGTCTCAAAAACGTCAAAACCAGCGTCTCTGAAGATAAGTTTCAGGCCCGCATGAAATTGGCTGATGAACTCGACCAAGACTTCCGCTCCACCTTCCCCCATCGCAATGTCAAGGCTTACGCCGACATGTATGACGACGCCATCGCCATGATGAAATCAGAGGACCTCAAGGCCTTTGATCTCTCGGAAGAACCGAGTGACATCCGTGCTGCCTACGGTCGCGAGGCCTTTGGTCAAGGCTGCCTGCTCGCCCGCCGCCTCGTCGAGCGTGGCGTCCGCTTCGTCGAGGTCTCCCTCGGCGGTTGGGACACCCACAACGCTAACTTCGTCGCAGTCCCAGAACGCTGTGACACCCTCGACAAAGGTCTCGCCACCTTGATCTCCGACCTCCACAACCGCGGCCTGCTTCAGGACACCTTGGTCGTCCTCACCACCGAGTTTGGACGGACTCCAGACATCAACCAAAATGCCGGTCGCGACCACTATCCCAAGGCTTTCTCTGCCGTCATGTTCGGCGGTGGCGTCAAAGGCGGTCACGTTTATGGCAAAACCGACAAGGAAGGACGCGAGGTCGTCGAAGACAAAATGAAGATCCAAGACTTCAATGCCTCCATCGCCTATGCACTTGGTCTGCCCCTTGATCAAGTCATCTACAGCCCCAGCAAGCGCCCCTTCACCATCGCCGACAAAGGCCAGCCGATCCCTCGGTTGTTCGCCTGATCGATCACCGTTTGCAAACGCAGATGCCAGGAAACGAGGCCCGCAAGGCCTCGTTTTTTGTGTCTTTGCCGCTCTTCTGCAGGATTCCCGATTTTTTTCTGGTCAAAATTGACCTTTCCTTGTCTAATCATCTCAGAGTCGGCCGCCTCAACCGCTGCCGTCTCTGATCATAACATAACACAAACGCAATCCATACCATGAAAACCAAGATGAACCAGGGTTTCACCCTGATCGAACTCCTCGTGGTCATCACCATCATCGCGATTCTCGCGAGCTTGGCGGTGCCTACGTTCAACGTCATCCAGGACAAGGCCAACCAGATGAAAGGCACCTCAAACTGCCGTCAAATCATCATGGCCATGAAAGCTTACGCTGCGGACAATTCCGGCGCGTATCCTGACTCCGACCCTGGCTTCCAGGCTCAAACCGCCAACGACGCCTTCCGTCTCCTTCTGGTTTCGGACATCCTCCAGGATGAACGCGTCTTCGGCTGCCCTGCCAGCCCCTACCAGCCCGACAACAACGTCGGTCAACCCCCACAGTATGCTGAGGCTTTGATGGCCGGCGAAAACCATTGGGTTCTTACCCAAGGTCAAACCGACTCCAGCTCCGCCATCATGCCGCTGGTGTTTGAAAACCCCGTCGCCATCGGCTGGCCCCCCACCTGGAATGCCGACATCGCTGGCCAGCTCCAGCGCGGTCGCACCTGGCGCGGTGGTAAGATCATCATCGGTCTGAACGACAACAGCGTCAGCGTCGAAAAACTCGAAGCCGCTCGTGGTTCCGCCGTCGGTCCTAAACCCCTCGGTGCCGGTGGCATGAACATGTTCACCCAAGCGTCCCAAACGCAGAACCTGCTCGACATCATCGACCGCTAATCCGGTCACTGCCGAACAAGCAACACCTTCTCAACCGCCGAGTTCCCCAAGGAGCTCGGCGGTTTTTTGTTGCTCACGCCCGTGGCTTCAAATCCGCCTCGATCTCGCGGCGATCCACCAGATTCCGCGCCTTCACCCGGTGATCGCGCTTTTGCCGACGTTCCAGGGACATCTGACGCTTCTTACGCCGTTTCCGCAATTTGGCCAGCTCCTCATCGAGCTTCATGAAGCCTTCATAGCGCTCAGCCTCGAGCTTGCCGGCTTCCACGGCACTGCGAATCGCGCAGCCAGCATCCTTGCCATGTTTGCAGTCGGCAAACCGACACTGCGCCGCCAGCGCCTGGATATCAGAAAATCGCTCCTTCAGCGTCACTTCATCCGTCCACATCTGCACCTCTTTGATGCCAGGGTTATCGATGAGGATCCCCCCCTTCTCCAGGACCAACAGCTCTCGAGCCGTCGTCGTATGCCGACCTTTCCCGGTGACCTCATTCACCTCACCGGTCCACTGCCAGTCATCCCCGAGCAACCGATTGACCAAGGCCGATTTCCCCACCCCACTGGACCCCGCAAAAGCCACGGTCACACCAGAAGCAAACAGATCCCTCACCGCCTTCAGCCCCTTCCGACGGCGCACACTGATGACATGCACCTCGACCTGTGGCCCCAGTGCTCGCACCGCCTCCGCAGCCTCCTCGTTTTCTTCCTCCGTAAAGAGGTCACACTTGTTGATCAGCACCACCATCTTGGCGCCCCCCCGCGTGATGATCGCCAAATACCGCTCCAACCGCCGCAAACTGAAGTCCACCCCCGGCTCAGTCACCACTGCCACCACATCCACATTGGCCGCCATGACCTGCTCTTCAGAGCTGTCACCCGGCACTTTGCGGGAGAAAAAACTTTGGCGCGGCAGGCGCGCGCGGATCACCGCTTCCACTCCATCGCCCACGCCCGTCTCCAACGCCACCCAGTCCCCCACCGCAGGCAGTTCCGCATCACTTTCCGCATCGTGATAGACCTTCCCACTCATCACCACCTCCATCTCGACCGCACCCACCATGAGCGCCCCATAGGTGATCTTGTTGTCCCGGATCAGCCTTGCCGGCACCCAGCCCTTTTCTGCATGCGCACGAAACGCTTCAGCATAGCCAGCATTCCAACCTAGATCTTCGAGAGTCAGTGTTTCCCAGGTACCCATTAGCTTTCTCCACTCAATGAAAAGAAGATTGCCAAAGCAATCAGACCCAAAACCACCGCCACCATCACCTTCATCCAACTGATCGGATACTCACCCGTCACTTTGCCCGTGTGCCCATTCACCGCCACCTGATAGGTCTTGGCACCATACTGATAGGTCAGCAGCCAAACTGGCAGCAGCACGTGTTTGAAGGTCGCATGATCGAATTGGGGCAACACCCGCAGCCCCCTTTGCGTGTCCCCAGGCACCTGGGACGAACACAGTCTCTGCAGCACATTGGTCATGCGTTGGCGCGAGTCTTCAGCCGCCGCCGCCAGATCGATCTGATACTGCTCCACCACCCAACCCGACAAGTAACCCGGATCATAGGGCTTCAGTTCCGCTGTCGTCGGAAACGGCCCCAACTCTTCAAGCAGCGGCCCATGCACGCCCTTTGAGGCCGGCACGAGCAGGTCATCAAAAAAGTGATTCACTCGCCCGGAGGCATACTCCCAGCGCACCCGCCGCTCCTGCTTGCCATCGTTGCCCCGCACGTAGTAGTAGTAACCCGCCTCCGCCTCCCACGGACAGTCGGCATGGGCATCAAAGGTCCAAAAAGGCAGGTAAATGCCATGCAACCGATCCGTCATCGCCTTTCCCCCCAGATTGCCCGGCGCCCAAAAATGCGAACCATACCAGCGGCGGATGTCCTCACGCACCTTGCCTTCCGCCACCTCAAAGGGCAGCAATCCGACCGGCTTCACCGGTGATCCCGAATCCTCCACCGCAAGCAGGGACGCCGCCCCGCAAAAATCACACCGCTGAGCCACCCGCGTCGGATCAAACACCGACACGGCCTGACAGCTTTGACAACGCACCGTCTTCTTCTCGGCCGCCCAACCCCGTTGCTCAGGTCCAAGCGCTTGCAGCGCCGCCATCAGATCCTGCTCCATCACCAACCCACCATCGGCCTTCAATTCCGCAGGTGATTCCGTCCCACAATAGGGACAGACCAACGCGCGCTTGGAAGGCGTCCACACCGCTTCCGCCCCGCAAGCCGGGCAGGCAAATTTTTGGATCGCGGTCAGCTCGGTGGGTTCAGCCATGACAAATCAGGCCCCATACTGCCTCACCTACGACTGAATTCAACAACCACTCGTTCATCAACCCAATCCCCTTGCACACCACGCCTTCACCTTTACTTTTCAACCATGACTGCCATCGAAGCCCAGTGGGAAGCCCTCTGTGAAGACCCCCGGTTCCAAGACCTCCCTTACAAGGTCGAAACCAACCGCTTTCAACAAATCATCATGAGCCCCGCATCTACTTGGCAGAGCGATTATCAAGGAGAGATCAGTTTCCTTCTCAAATCACTCCTGCCTCATGGCCGCGTTCTCACGGAACCCGGCATTCAAACCCCAGACGGAATCAAAGCTCCCGACGTTGCATGGATCTCTATCGACCGATTCACTCCCTACCGCCGCGCCTCCAGTCTGCCTCTGGCACCTGAGATTTGTGTCGAAGTCGTGTCCCCCTCCAATCGCGACAACGAACTTCTCGCCAAACGCACCCTTTACTTCATATGTGGAGCAAGTGAGGTCTGGCTTTGCGATGACGAAGGCCGCATGACCTTTTTCTCCGACACCTCCGATTCTCCCATGCCCAACTCGCTCCTCTGCCCTGAATTCCCCCTTACCCTGCCCCTCGACTAGCGCCCGCATGGTCACCGACACCATCGCCGCCGTCTCCACTGCCGTGGGTGAGGCCGCCATCAGCATCATCCGCGTCTCAGGTCCCCAGGCCTTAGCCATCGGCACCCGCGTCCTGCACACCCGCCGTGCGCTTACCGACCTCCCACCACGCGTTGTTCACCTCGCTGAAGCACGTGACGCCGAAGGCCTCATCCTCGACCAAGGCATCGTCATCCTCTTTCATGGCAGCGCAAGTTACACTGGCGAACCCACCCTTGAATTCCAAGGCCACGGCGGCATCCTCGTAACCCAGCGCGTGCTTGAAGCCTTTCTCAAGGCCGGAGCCCGCCATGCCGAACCGGGCGAATTCACCCAGCGCGCCTTCCTCAACGGCAAAATGGATCTCACTCAGGCCGAGGCCGTCATGGACCTCATCCATGCCCAAAGCACCCTCGCCGTTCGTGCCGCCAACGAACAACTCTCCGGCGTCATCGGCCGCGAAGCCGAAGCCCTCCGCCAACCCTTGATCGACATCCTCGCCCACATCGAAGCTTACATCGATTTTCCTGAGGAAGACATTTCTCCCGACACCGGCACCGCCCTTCAAAGCCGCCTTTCCAATCTCCTCACCCACACCCGCAGCCTGCTCGACACCGCCGAGCAAGGCCGCATCCTCCGTCACGGCGCCCGCACCGTCATCGTTGGCGAACCCAACGTCGGCAAGAGCAGCCTACTCAATTGCTTACTCGGCTTCGAGCGCGCCATCGTCAGCCCCACCGCAGGCACCACGCGCGACACCATCGAAGAAATCATCCAAGTCCACGGCATTCCCCTTCGTCTCGTCGATACCGCCGGACTGCGCGAAGGTGGCGATGCTATCGAGCGAATCGGCATTCAGCGCACCCAATCTGAACTCGAGCGCGCTGATCTGATCCTCGAAGTCATCGACGCCAGCCAACCCGCCACCGCCAGCTCTCGCGTCGTCATTCCTACCGCCGCCAAGCATCGCCACCTGCTTATCCTCAATAAGGCCGATCTCACTCTGCATCCAGACTGGACACCGAGCCCACAGGCCATCCCGCTCTCCTGTGAGAACCGGACCGGACTGCCCGAACTGCGGGACGCCATCCGCGCCATTGTTCTCCAGGGCGGCAGCTTATCGTCGGATCATCCCATCGCCATCAACACCCGCCACAAGAGCTGCTTTGAGAGAGTCGAAACCCATCTCATCGCCGCCCAGTCTGCCCTTCAAGCCAACGCCGACCCAGAATTCATCGCCCTCGATTTGCGCGAAGCCCTGCAAGCCCTTGGTGACGTAGTCGGCCACACCGACATCGAACAGATCCTCGACGTCATCTTCTCCTCATTCTGCATTGGAAAGTAGCATTCTAGCCAAGCAGCCCCTGAACCGATTCCAAACGCCACGCAACCCCCACTTGCTGCCGCACCAAAATGCGTTACTGGTGAATCCATTCAGTTTGCGCCCGTAGCTCAGTGGATTAGAGCACCGGATTTCTAATCCGATGGTCGTTGGTTCGAACCCAACCGGGCGTGCCATTGCCTTTGTTCCGTTGGATTGGTGATTCGGCCTTGCTAAAACAGGTTCATTTTATCAATCTGAGTTCATGCGTTCGCTCCTGATTGCCACCCTTCTTATCTCATCGGTCTCCGCTGAACTGACACTGGAGCAGCAAAAGATCCCCTTGGAAGCACCACCTGCAGGAAGCCAGCCGGATGCTGCCAGGATTGTTCTCATTGCTGGTGCACCCAGTAACAAGCCGGGCCAGCACGAGTACTTTGCAGGTTGCGCGCTTCTCCG
>JBIIUD010000129.1:0-6837 GCA_044340175.1 Verrucomicrobiaceae bacterium | reverse complement strand
ATTGTAGATCGTCGCGTAGATGCGCTGCGCGGGAAATTTCCACCGCTCGATGATCAACTCCCACGCCCACTCGATGGCTTCCTTTTTGAAGTAGTCGCCGAAGGACCAGTTCCCGAGCATCTCGAAAAAGGTGTGGTGGTAAGTGTCGAGGCCGACGTCTTCGAGGTCGTTGTGTTTGCCACCGGCGCGAATGCACTTCTGCGTGTCCGCCGCACGGGTGGGCAGACCTTTGGCGAGCACGCCGGGCCAGGTGTCCACGTCCGCGCTGCGCTCACCGAGGAAGATGGGGACGAACTGGTTCATGCCCGCATTGGTGAAGATGCGTGCGCCGTCGCGGCTGGTGTAGCCTACGTTGTCACTGGGGACGATGGTGTGCTGCTTCGACTTGAAGAAGTCGAGGAAGGTGGCGCGGATTTCGGCGGCGGTGGGGATCTTGGCGGACATGGGAAAGGGGTGCCACTATGGCGGAATCCTGCCCCCTGGCAAGCCTCGGAAACACCCCGTCACTCAGAACCAAAAACCAAGAACATTTATGAATCCATCCCCCTCATCCCGTCGCATCCCCTTGTGTCATGCCCTCTCATCTGCTACCGATGACGTGTTTGCTGTTTCGTCAGCCAACGCGGGCTGGGCAGGTGCGTCTTCAGGCAAATCCTTCTTCCCCATCCTCCCAGACTTCTCTCGATCTCATGAGTTTACCGCCCACCGTCGCGCTCAGCCCCTCTGATGAGGAGCTCATGGGGCGCGTGGGAGCGGGAGATGAGAAGGCTTTCCGGCAGCTGTACGATAGGTTTTCACCACCTCTCTTTGCCCTCATGCGGCAGATGCTGGATGACGAAAAAGACGCGGAAGATACCCTGCAAGATGGCTTCCTCTATCTCTGGGACCACGCCCAATCCTATGACCCCGACCGCGCCAAGGCTTTCACCTGGGCCATGGTGATCTTCCGCCACAAAGCCATCGACCGTATCCGCTCCCGCACCCGTCGTTCCCGCATGACAGAGCGCGCCGCTCTCGAACTGCCCGCGCTGCTGGCCGATTCACCTGCCCGAGCCGATGAACAAGCGTATGCGCGCGACCGCCGTCTGCTGCTGACCAAAGCCCTCCAAAGCCTACCAGTGGAGCAGCGGAGCCTCATCGAGTGCGCCTTTTTGAAAGGACTCACCCATCATTCCATCTCCGAGTCCCTCGGTCTCCCTCTGGGCACCGTGAAGACCAACATCCGCCGCGGTCTCCTGCGCTTGCGGGACATCTTGAAGGGAGGCCTAGCATGACGGATTTCCTCCAAGATCAAGCTGCCCTCTATGCCCTCAGCGTGCTCGACCCCGAAGAAGCACGCGCCCTAGAGCAGCACATGGCTTCTGATCCGGCCCTCGCCACCCTGGTCCGTGAACTTCAAGACACCGTGGCCGAAACCACCCGTGCCCTGCCGCCCGAAGCGCCACCCTCCGAACTGCGCGCCCGCGTTCTGGACCGGATTCGCCAGCGCAGGGGCCTGCCCACAAACAAAGCCGCCCATGCCTCCAGCCCTCGCGGCTGGGGACGTCTGGGTTGGGGGCTCGCCGCTGCTTTGGCCGTGTCCGCTGCCTGGCTCTTCACTGAGCGCAGCCGACTTGAAGAGTCCTTGCAGGTCTTCGCCGCTAACGAAGCCACCGCTCGTGAGCAATCCACCCTCGCACAGGCAAAGGCCCAGCATTGGCAAAGCGAGACACAGCGCTTGCAAGCCACCCTCACCACCACGGAAACCCGCCTGAGCCAGCTCAGCACCGAGTTGCAAACACTGCAGCAGCGCAACGCCATGGCCCAAATGCAGATCGCCACCCTGCAATCCACCGTGGACGAGTTCAAGCAAGGCGTCGCCGTTGTGGTTTGGGATAGCGAAAAACATCAAGGCATCCTCAAGCTCGACAAAATGCCGCCCATCGCCCCAGACAAAGACTACCAACTCTGGGTCGTCGATCCCACCAAACCTAAGTCTGTCGATGCCGGCGTCATCAAGATTGATGCCAATGGCTTTGCGCGGATCGATTTCAAACCTGTGGTGGACGTGACGGAAGCCGCCAAGTTCGCCGTCAGCGTGGAGAGCAAAGGTGGCGTACCCGAAAATCAAGGGCCCATCGTCCTGATTGGCCCCTAACCTGACCCTCCCACTGTTACCAACTGTGACTTGGCTTCGTTTTCTTTTGGCCATCGCCTGCACTCTCGCTGCGCTGCCTGGCCTCTTCACGTTTCAGTCGCTGCTGCTTTGGAAAGTCACCCTCGCCATGGGTGAGTACGGACATCGTTTTGCGCTCATTCCAGCTTTGCTGCTGCTCTGGGGACTTCTGGATCGCGGTCCTTTCGCACGCCTCTCCAGCCTCCTTTGCATCGCCGCGCTGACCGCTTTCCTTTTGCCCACCGCGCTCATGCTGCACCAGGGACGCACCCTGAACAAAAGGCTGAACGGCGCCTTCGGCCTCGCGCTGCCAGCGTGGCAACCGGATCTGCCCGGTTTCCTTTTTGGTTCAGCCCCAGCTGCCCCCATCACCGCCCCCCAAAGGCTCGAAGTCTCCCTCCAGGACGGTCTGATCCCGCTCACTGTGCATTTTCATTCCGCTCTCACCCAGCAGCCTGCCCCCTGCCTGGTCGTGCTTCACTCCGGTGGTTGGGAGCGCGGTTCACCAGATGAATTCCCCGACTGGACTCGTCACTGGACCTCTCGTGGCATCGCCGTCGCCGCTATCGCCTACCGCTTAGCCCCCGCCTATCCCTGGCCAGCTCAGCGAGAGGACGTGCGCGCCACCCTGGCTTATCTGAAGCAAAACGCGGCATCTCTTGGACTCACGGGCCATCACTTTGTCCTACTCGGACGCTCCGCTGGCGGCCAAATCGCCACCGCCTGCGCTCACGGTCTCGATGATCCGAGCATTCGTGGCTGCGTCTCTCTGTACGCACCGGCAGACATGACCTTCGCCTGGAAATATGCCGACCCTAAGGACGTGCTGGACTCACCCCGTCTGCTCCGCCAATACCTCGGCGGCACACCCGAAGAAACCCCCGAAAACTATCGCACCGCCTCCAGTATCGCCCTCGCCCATCCCGGCGGTCCACCCACTCTGCTGGTCCACGGTCGGCGCGACATCCTTGTGTGGGAGTTGCAGAGTCGCCGACTCGCCGCCCAACTCACCCGGCTGAGCATCCCCCACTTTTTCCTCGATCTGCCCTGGGCCACCCACGCTCTTGATTATCCCTGGCAAGGACCCAGCTCCCAACTGCTCCGCCCCACCCTCGACGCCTTCCTGGATCACGCGTTCAATTCATAGCTTCGCTAAAGCCTCCCGACCGCGCCGCTTTGACTCGGGATCATCCTTCTCTGTGTTCGGCATGGCTAAGCCCTTCTTGAGTGCCTTGCGTGCGTCTTCTGTCTTACCCATCTGGGCATAGGTTCGCCCGAGCTCAATGTGATGAATCAGGCGATCCGGCCGCAGTTTGACGGCCGTCTTAAAACAATCCAATGCCACCTCATTCGAAGCAGGCGGCAGCTCTCCATAGATCAATTTTACCAGTACTCTCACCACCGAATTCATCCCGGCCAGCGCCTGATGCCAACGACCGAGCAGATGCCAAGCATAGTCGTTCTTTGGGTCCAACTTCACCGCCTTTTCCGCCTCTTCCTTGATGCGCTTGGAGGCCACGACCTTCTCGCGATTGCCCTGAAGCTGCGTGATTTTTCCCAAACAAATCGAAATCGCCAGATGCGCGTCACTATTCTTCGGGTCCGCCTTCACCGCACGCTCAGCATAGTCCAGCCCCTTCTTACCAGAAGCAAGCTTCGCCTCCACTGAGCCCAACTCCCCCATTCGATAAATGTACTGCCGGGCGATCTTCACCAACAGATCCGCATCATTCGGTCTGAGCTTCTCGGCCGGCAGGTAGTGGGTAAGCGCCTCTTCGGGCAAAAACTTCACATCTGCCGCATCCCCTTTGGCGATCAAATCCACCGCCTCATCCGCCCGCAGTGTGAGCGTCAGCATGGAGATTCCTAACATCAGTAAGCGTGTCATGGCTTGATGAATCGATAATGTGAAACCAACCATTCTTCCCCGTCGCGGTAGCCCCAGAGTTCCGCACAGGCCATATAAAAAATCCGCCAATAGGCCCACCACTTCACCGCCTGATCCGCCCCATAGGTCTCGCGAAACAGCGGCATGATCTCCGCCTTATTTTGATCCATGCGGCTCAGCCAAGCCTCCGAGGTCTTGCTGTAGTGCATGCCACTCACACACCAATGATCCTCGATCTTGAGGTCGTCTTGAAAATAAAGCAGCAGGTCATCCGACGGCATCTGCCCACCGGTGAAAAAGTACTTCGCCATCCAGTCGTCATCACTCGTCACCTCATAGTGATAGGCGTATTCGCGGTGAGTAAAGATATGCACAAACAGCTTTCCCCCCGGCTTCAGCCACGTCGAAATGCGCCGCATCAGCTCCTGATAATTTTTCATGTGCTCGAACATCTCCACCGAGACACAGCGATCAAACACCGCCTCGCCCAACCCCTCAAAGTGGATCATGTTTGCCGTCACGATTTGCAGATTCGTCAGCCCACGCCGCGCGGCCTCTGCATCGATGAACTCTTTCTGTGTGCGTGAGTTCGAAACACTGGTGATCTGCGCGTTCGGATAATGCGCTGCCATCCACAGTGAGAGCGACCCCCAGCCACACCCGAGCTCAAGAATCCGCTGCCCATCCTTCAACTCCGCCCGCTCGCACGTCATGCCGAGCATGATTGCTTCCGATTCATCAAAGGTCGTTGTCGGCTCAGGCCAGTAGCCACTGCTGTACTTGAGATGCTTGCCCAGACAGAGTTGGTAAAACCGCGTCGGCACCTCGTAATGCTGCTCGTTCGCTTCATCCGTCGCAATCGCCACCGGACTCGCCTTCAACTCCGCCACGTGCCTCAGCAGCGCCGCTTTTTGAGCTTCAATCGTGGGGTGTTTCTGTTTGCGCAGCGTGTTGGCTAGGCGCTGGCGAATGCCAAAACGGATGGCCGCGTCAGGAAGCAGGTCTTTGGCAAGAAGGTCGTTTACGTTCAGCATAGTTTTCTCTTCCTTTTGCGATGCAAGCCATCAATCAGATTCACTTTTTTCTGTCACGCCGGAACCACGGCACAAACGCACTCGTTGTGCGCTGATACTCGCGATACACGTCCCCCCGCTTTTCCACGGACAACTTTTCCGTCAACGGGATCCCCGTCACATTCAGCAAAAAATGCAACATTGCCACTGGCGCCAAAATTGCCCACCACCCGCCCACTGCGGGCAGGGCCATGAGAAACAGCGCCCACCACAGCAGCGATTGAAAAAAATAATTCGGATGCCTCGAATAGCGCCACAGCCCCACCTGGCAGATCGCCTTGGGCTCCTGGTTCTCCCGTTTGAAGCGCGCCAACTGCGCATCCGCCAACCCCTCACCCATCAGCGCTACCGCCCACAGGATCAAGCCCGCCACCTCCAACGGATGCCACGTCGTCTCGGTCCGTCCCGCGATCAGCAGCACCGGCAGCATGAGCAGCCAAACCAAAACTGCTTGCGCCAAAAAGAACTTCAAAAACGCCCCCTGCAAATGCGCCTGCCACTTTTCCCGTAGCACCGCATAACGCACATCCTCCTTCGGATGATGCCCGGCCACTCGCCGCCACAAGTAGCTGCCCAAACGCAAACTCCATCCCGCCACCAACACTGCAATCACGACCCGCCGCGGCAGCCACCCCCCTGAAGCCACCGCATACCCCACCGCTACCGGGGCAAAACTCAGCGCCCAGGTCACATCCACAAATGAGTAATTGTTGAGCTTCACGCTCAAGCGCCACGTTAGAAAAAAAAGAGCGGCGAGCACTACGACGCCGAATCCTGCCAGTGTCCAAAAATCAAACATCATTCCCTCTATACGTCCCGACCTTCATCTGCGCAATCATCAGCCTAAATCTTCCGACCGCCTCCTTTCCGCACCGCTTTTCATTCAAACCGGAATCTGATTTTTGGACTGACTCCAATCGCAGAGTTCGGTTTTAAGATCGTTATGCAGATCCGCGAACACCGAGCTTCACTCCACCTCCACCCAGCCCTTGGCCCGTTCCACAGCGCGATGCCACCCCGACACCAAGGCTTCCCGCACTTTGGGTTTCATCTTGGAAGTGAATTTTGCCTCCGCTTGCCAAACTCTGTTCAACTCCTTCTCACTGCCCCACGCTCCCACGGCCAAGCCCGCCAGTCCCGCAGCCCCTAGCGCCGTGGTCTCAGTGATCGCTGGACGCAAGACTGGTACACCCAGCAGATCCGCCTGAAACTGCATCAAGAGCCCGTTGTTGCTTGCGCCTCCATCCACGCGCAACTCCTTCAATTTCACCCCGGCGTCCTTTTCCATCGCCTGCAAAATGTCCGCCACTTGAAAGGCAATGCCCTCCAGCGCCGCCCGCGCAATGTGCGCCTTCGTCGTGCCGCGAGTCAGCCCCATGATCGTACCCCGCGCATAGGCATCCCAATGCGGCGCTCCCAGACCCGCCAGCGCGGGCACCAAATAAACACCCTCGCTGCTTTCCACTTGCGCCGCCAGGGCCTCGATCTCCGGCGCCTTCTTGATCAAACCCAAACCGTCCCGCAGCCATTGCACTATCGCGCCCGCAATGAAGACACTCCCCTCCAGGGCATACTCCACCGGCTGCCCACCCAGCTGCCAAGCCGCGGTGGTGAGCAGTTGATTCTTGGAAGCGATCCGCTCCGTGCCCGTATTCATCAGCATGAAGCAGCCTGTGCCATACGTGTTTTTCACCATTCCCGGCTCCACACAGCGCTGGCCA
>JBIIUD010000128.1:0-6854 GCA_044340175.1 Verrucomicrobiaceae bacterium | reverse complement strand
AGTTGAGTTTGACCAAGCTAGAGCGGCAGGGAGCCAAGAGCATCGAGAACCTGATCAAGGCTTTGAAGGAAAGCAAAGAGCAGCCGCCATGGCGGATGGTGTTTGGGCTAGGGATCCTGCATGTGGGCGTGACCGCAGCGCGCACGTTGATGGAATTTTTTGGGTCCATTGACAAGCTCGCCGTGGCGGAGGTGCCCGAGCTTTTACGATGTGAAGATGTGGGTGAAGTGGTGGCGGCGAGTCTGCATGCGTGGTTTCGCGATGAGCGGAATTTGCAGTTGCTGGAGCGGTTGCGTGCTGCGGGATTGACCTTTGAGCAGCGGGCGGTGCAGGCGGCCTCGGAGGCATTAGCGGGCACGACGTGGGTGATCACCGGAACGTTGAGTCGTCCCCGAGAAGAGATGGCAGAACTGATCCGCAGTCATGGCGGCAAAATCTCGAGTTCTGTGAGCGCCAAGACGAGTTGTCTGCTGGCGGGTGAGGAGGCGGGCAGCAAGTTGGAAAAAGCGCGCAAGTTGGGCGTGGAGGTCGTGAACGAAGACGCTTTTTGGCAGCGGTTGGGCAGGCAAGAAGGGCAGGAAACCGTCGTCAAAACAGACTTGTTTGGGTAAAAGACGCTAAAAGAATCCATTTCGGCGTGACAAAAGTAGAAAATCACCTTGCGCGGGTTTGGAGTTATGGTACTACTTCCGCCCCCCTTTCCCCGTTTTGGGGTTGAACTCTATTTGCTTTTTTCACCATGCGCGTACGTCCATCTGTCAAACCTCTTTGTGAATCCTGCCGTGTCATTCGGCGCAAGGGTATTGTGCGTGTGGTGTGCAAGAATCCCCGGCACAAACAGCGCCAAGGCTAATCCTTTTTCTAACCTGACCTCACTCTCTTATGGCCCGTCTCATTGGTGTTGAAATCCCGAACGAAAAGAAAATCGAGTACTCGCTTCCCTACATTTATGGGATCGGGCTTCCGCTGAGCCGGAGAATCCTGGCTGCAACCAAGATTGATCCGAACACCCGCACGGGTGAACTGACGGACGATCAGTTGGCGGTTCTGACTCAAGCCATTCAGGCGACGAATCTGCCGATGGAAGGTGACCTTCGTCGTGAGATCGGCGCGCACATGAAGCGCATTCTCAGCATCAACTGCTATCGCGCCCACCGCCACCGTCGTGGTCTGCCATCCCGTGGTCAGCGCACGCACACCAATGGCCGGACTCGTAAGGGTGGCCGTAAGACTGTCGGCGCTCAAGCCAAGAAGAAATAAGATCGCTGCCGCGAGCTGACTGATAAATCACTGAATTCTCAAAAACATGGCTGACGAAACGACCGACCCGCAACCCGCCGCTGAGCTTGACGCTCCCGTGGCGACCCCCGAAACTCCCGCTGCTGTGGCGGCTGCACCTGCCGCACCTGCGACTGCTGAAAGAGCAGCGCCGACCGGTGGTGACAAAGCGGTGTCCCAGTCCGTCTGGGTTGAAATTGGCGCTGGTGACGGCACTGAAGGCGCTGGCAAAATCATCAAGGCCAAGGGAGCTAAGAACGTTCACTCCGGTCTGGTTCACGTCAAAGCGACCTTCAACAACACGCTCGTCACCATCACCGACCGCATTGGTAACGTGATTGGCTGGTCCAGCGCTGGCAAGATGGGTTTCCGTGGCAGCCGCAAAGGCACCGCTTACGCCGCTCAAGTGGTGTCTCAAGACGCTTGCCGTCAGGCCATGGGCCACGGTTTGCGTGAAGTGGAAGTGCGTCTCTGCGGCCCAGGTTCTGGCCGTGAGTCCGCTGTTCGTGCGATTCAATCTCTCGGTGTGGAAGTGACGACCATTCAGGACGTGACGCCGATTCCCCACAACGGCTGCCGTCTCCCGAAAGCACGCCGCGTCTAATCACCTGTTATCCTTCCCTGAAATCTTAAGTTATGGCACGTTATAGAGGTCCCCGTGAGAAAATCGCCCGCCGTTTTGGTGTGGCCCTGTTTGGCCCATCCAAAGCGCTCGAGCTGCGCAATTTCCCCCCTGGTCAGCACGGGGTGCGCAACACCCGCCGCAAGCTTTCCGAATACGGCACCGCTTTGGCTGAGAAGCAAAAGCTGAAGTATCAATACGGAGTGCTGGAGCGTCAGTTCCGCAAGATGTTTGCTGAAGCGCAACGCCGCAAAGGTGTGACCGGTGAGATCCTCCTGCAAATGCTGGAGCAGCGCCTGGACAACGTGGTTTTCCGCATGGGCTTTGCCAGCACCCGCTTTGCTGCGCGTCAGGCCGTGGGTCATGGTCACATCACGGTGAACGGCAAGCGTGTGAACGTGCCGAGCTACCAAGTCCAGCCAGGTGACGTGGTGGCCGCCAAGGCTTCCGCCAAGTCCCAGCAATTGATTGGCCGCTTCTTGGAAATGACTTTGGGTTCCCCGACGCCAGATTGGTTGACGGTTGACCGTGACAAGATGTCCGGAGTCTTCAATCGCATCCCTGTGCGTGAGGAAATCAACCCGCTGGCCAACGAGCAGTTGGTGGTGGAGCTTTACTCCCGCTAATTGGACTGCACGTCAGTTTGTTTTGGAAAAGGAGTGCCTTCGGGTGCTCCTTTTTCGTTTGTATGGGGTGGCGTTTTCCACCACAGAGGGACACAGAGATTGGATTTAGCTTATGATCAGACCAGAACGCATTGAAGCCATTGGAAATGAAATCGCCATCGTTTGGAGTGATGGTAGCGAGTCGTATTTGGCGATGGAGAAGCTGAGGGCGTGGTCGCCGAGTGCGGAGAATGTGGGCGAGCGGGACCTGTTGGGCCGACAGATCGGTGGGCATCAAGGGCCAAGGGAGTTTCCTGGGGTGCTGGTGACGGGGTGGCGGGTGATTGGGGGTTACGCGGTGCAATTCGACTTTAGTGATGGGCACAACACGGGGTTGTATGGGTTCGATTACTTGAAGAAATTGGATGAGGTTTGAGGGGGGCGGGGCTGATTCTTGGGCTGGGGGTGGCGGTGGAGAGTGGGATGGGGTGTGCTCTCGAAGGATCGGCTGAAGCCTGGACTCCAACGGGACTCCGGCTCGTCGATTCCTTTGTCCAATCTTCTGCGTTGAGGGAGGGTAGGTGGAAGTGTGGATAAGGTAGGGAGAGGATGCTGGATCTTGGGCTTGGGGCAGTGGCGTTCCAATGGTGGAATGATCGGCTACAGCCTTGGCTCCAACGGGCAATCAAGATGATTGCTCTACCTTGTGAGGGTGGAAAGCGGGATGGGGCGTGCTTCCGAATGATCGGCTAAAGCCTTGACTCCAACGGGACTCCGGCTCGGCAATTCCTTTGTCCAATCTTCTGCGTTGAGGGAGGGTAGGTGGAAGTGTGGATAAGGTAGGGTGAGGAGGCTGGATCTTGGGCTTGGGGCAGTGGTGTTCCAATGGTGGAATGATCGGCTACAGCCTTGGCTCCAACGGGCAATCAAGATGATTGCTCTACCTTGTGGGGGTGGAGAGCGGGATGGGGCGTGCTCTCGAATGATCGGCTGAAGCCTTGACTCCAACGGGCAATCAGGATGATTGCCCTACCTTGTATTCAGGTCATCCCGGGAGAGCGATGTCAGCTTCGATTTCCGAGGCGGATTCTGGGGCGGCGGTGCTTTCTGCGGAGCGGAGCTGTTCAGGAGGGGTTTTGCCTTTGCTGGAGCGGCTTTTCTTGGGAGGACCTTCAAGATTGAGGTCGGCAATGGAGGCGGAGGCGATGGTGGATGGAGCGATGATGTCCTGATCCTGGGTCATGCGCACGCCGACGGGTTTGGAGACGCCGAACTCTTGCATGGTGACGCCGTAGATGACGTCGGCGCGGTTCATCGTACGCTTGTTGTGAGTGACGATGATGAACTGGCTGTTGGCGATGAATTTGTCCAGCATCTTGAGGAAGCGGGAGATGTTCGACTCGTCGAGCGGGGCGTCCAATTCGTCCAGCACGCAGAAGGGGCTGGGTTTGACCATGTAGATGGAGAACAGCAGGGCGACGGCGGTCATGCTGCGCTCGCCACCGGAAAGGAGGGTGATGGTGGTGAGTTTTTTACCGGGCGGTTTGGCGATGATCTCGATGCCGGACTCGAGCGGATCATCGGCGTCGATGAGTTCGAGGTCGGCTTTGCCTTGCTCACCGAAGAGTTCTTTGAAGTTGTTTTGGAAGTTCTCGCGCACTTGAGCAAAGGTCTCAGAGAACATGGTCTTGGTGGTCTCGTTGATTTTGGCGATGACGTTGAGCAGTTCTTCCTTGGAGCGGACGAGGTCGTTGTGCTGCGTGTCGAGGAAGTTGTGGCGTTGTTCGAGTTCTTCGAATTCCTGGATGGCGTCGAGGTTGACGGGGCCGATGGATTCGAGTTTCTGGCGGAGTTCGCCGACGACTTCGGTGACGAACTCCCAGTCGGGCTGGCACTCTTCTCCTGGGATGACAAAGGATTCATCTTCGTCGTCTTGGGAAAGGGTGATGATTTCAATGGCTTCGGTTTTGTCATCGTCGTTGGAGATGACGATGAGTTCGGAGTCGGCGTCGGAGTCGGAGGACGAGGACGATTCGGGGGCGTCGTCGGTGATGGGTTTTCTTTGGCCGCGGGAGCGAGCGTTCTTTTGGTCCTCGATGGTCATCATGAGGACGTGGTAGTCGGGCTCGAAGGCTTCGATGTGGAAGCCGTAGCGGTCCTGTACCTGGGTGATGAGGTTTTCGAGTCGGAGATCGACGCGCGTGAGCTGGACTTCGGAGCGGTTGCGGGAGTCGCTCAGGCCTGTGGTTTGCTGGCGCAGGGTGACGAGTTGGTTCTCGAGCTCGGAGACGCGTTCGAAGGCTTCGGCGCGCTCTTGGAGCTTCTCGTTGAGGGCGGCGTCGATGCTGGCGACGGCTTCACGCTGTGAGGCGACCTGCTCGGCTAGGCGAACGTTTTCGCCCTCGCTAGCATCGTTGCGTGAGCGCCAGGTGTTGATCTCGTTGTCGAGGCGCTGGATGGCGCCTTCGAGTTCGTGGAGGCGGGAGGCCATGGGGGCCTTTTGACGCTCAATGGAATGCAGGGCACTCTGCTCGAGGGCGAGGGCGGTGCGGAGTTCGTTGAGCTTCTCGCTGGATTCGAGTTCGCGGCGGAGGAAGGCTTCCATTTCGAGTTCGAGTTCGCCCTCGCGGATGCGGGCGGCTTCGAGTTCGTAGGAGGCGAGCTGGGCGGCCTCGCGATTTTGTTGGATTTGGGATTCGGCGGCGGTGATGCGCTGCTGGATCTGTTGGGCATCCCACTCGATGCTTTCGAGTTTGGTGGTGGCCTGCTGGAGGGCGCGCTGGACGACGGAGAGCTTACCCTGCATTTGGGAGAAGGCTTCGCGGGTGCGCTGGCTTTGGTCGCGCACGCTGTTTTCTTCGAGCTGAGCTTCTTCAAGCTGGGCACGCAGAGTGAGCAGGGCTTCCTCTTTTTCTTCTTTCTGGGCGACGAGGCCTTCAAGCTCAGTGCGGAGACCGCGGACTTCGGACTCGCGACGGAGGGTGGAGACGCTTTCTTCGGTGGTGGCGCCGCCGTGGATGATGCCGTCGGCGGTGATCAAATCCCCACGCAGGGTGGCGATGGTGAGATCAGGCAGCTGGCGTTTGATGCGCAGGGCGGTGTGGAGGTCTTCGGCGATGAGGACATTGCCGAGCAGACGGTCGATGGCACCTTGGGCATCGGGTTTGGCGCGGACTTTATCGAGCGCCCAGGCGACGCCGCCTTCGGGGAGCAGTTGAGGCTCGGGAGCGATGCGAAGAGCGCCGAGGTCGCGGGCGATGAGGCTGGCCTTACCGAGCTTCTTGTTGGTGAGGACCTCGATGATGTTGGTGGCGAGCTCGGACTCGGTGAGGAGAACGGATTGCAGGTGATCGGCAAGAGCGGCTTCGATGGCGGGGATGAAGCGTTCTTCGACATCGATGGCGGAAGCGAGCAGGCCGCGCACGCCGGTGGAATAGACGTCGGGATTGTCGAGGCCTTTGAGGACCTGCTGGGTGCCCTGGGCAAGGCCTTCACCTTTTTGCAGGAGGGCTTCGAGGACTTCGAGGCGGGAACGGCGCTGGGTGACGGCGCGCTCAAGTTCGTTGAGTTCGTTGTCGAGGGCGTCGCGCTGGCGGCGGCGTTCGACGATCTGATGGGCGCAGGTTTTGAGACGTTCGTCGAGTTCGTTGCGGGTGGCTTCGAGGTCTTCGATCTGCTGTTGGAGCATGTCGAATTCTGTCTGACTGCTTTCGCGGGCTTGAGCGGCTTGTTGGCGGTCATGATCCAAGGATTCGGTGCGCTGCCGATCGGTGCTGATTTGACCACTGAGACTTTGGATGCGGGCTTCGGAGGAGGCGATCTGGCCTTCGAACTGGCGAATGGACTCGCGGGTGGAGCGGCGGTCGTTGTCGAGGCGGCTGCGGTCAGGGAGGATGCCCTGATGGAGAGAGAGGTGCTCGTTGACGGCGAGTTGACGGGTCTCGAGGTTTTCGCGGAGAGTGATGACCTGCTCGTCGGCGTGGATCATTTCCTGGCGCTGGCTTTCTAGCAGGCGCTGGCTGGCTTCGATCTGCTCTTCGTTTTGGCGGATGCGACCTTCGAGTTCTTCGGCGCGCTCTTTGTTGAAGCCGATACGGCCCTCGGCGCTTTGGACTTGGGAACGCAGTTCCTGGGCTTGGGCGCGGAGTTGGTTGATGGCGGACTCGATGGCGTGGTAGGTCTCGCGGGTGATGGCGGCTTCTTCTTCGGCCGTGCGCAGGCGAGCTTGGATTTCGTCAAGCTGGGTGCTGAGCGCGCGGATGTGGTTTTCAGCTTCAGATTTTTCACCGGAGAAATCGGTGAAGTGCTTGTGGGCAAGGTGGGTGTCGAGGGTGCGGGTATCTTCGAGC
>JBIIUD010000126.1:0-6879 GCA_044340175.1 Verrucomicrobiaceae bacterium | reverse complement strand
CTGGAGTCTCGGCTTGCGTGTCTCGGCCAGAATGAGAGCTTTTTTTCGGTAGAGCAGGCCGAGTTTGAGCAGGCCGGCTTAGAGTTTAGTCACGGACTCGTAGGCTGCTGCCGACATCAGGACGGCAGGCCACTGGCACTGCTGCTGACCGGCATCACGATTGCCGCTGCGAAATTTCATGATGAAATGCGGGGAGAGCATGCGCAGTCATTCCGCGTCTTTACCACACAGGTGGCCGCCTTGCATGTGAACCGCGGCAGCATAGCGACCATCGAGAGGCAAATAGCCGCGCTTCATGAGTCCTCCGAGCGTCTCAGCCTCGCGGCAAAATGCAGTAATATCGGTTTTTGGGACTGGCATCTGGGCACCGACACCGTCGTATTCTCCAGTGAATGGAAGGGAGTGCTGGGCTATGATGATGAGGAGATCATGGACACGCCAGATGCTTGGACTTCCCGGTTGCATCCTGATGATCTGGAACGCAGCCTGAACCTCGTTGAGGAGATCAAATCCGGCTCAACGGAGGTCTATGAAAACCTGCATCGCCTCCGCCACAAGAAGGGTCATTACATCTGGGTCATGGCCCGCGGCAAAATTCTGACTCCTGAAAACGGCCTCCCCCGGCGCTTCGTGGGAATTCATTTGGACATTTCGCAGCAGAAGACTCTGGAAGAGAACCTGCGCGAGGCCGAGGAACTCCAGCGGCAGGCACGCCAGCAGGCCGAGTCCGCCAACCGGGCCAAAAGTATTTTCTTGGCCAGCATGAGCCATGAGATACGCACGCCAATGAACGGCGTCATCGGCATGCTGCAGATCCTCAAAGACACCCAGCTAACGGCGGCACAGACTTCCCTCGTCACCATCGCCGGGCAATCCGCCACGGCACTGCTCGACATCATTGGCGATATTTTGGATCTCTCGAAGGTCGAAGCGGGCAAGGTGGAGATCAAAAACGAGCCCTTCGATCTCGTCGCTCAAGTGGACAACATCATCAGCCTCATGCGCCATCGTGCGGAGGCGAAGGACATCCTGCTCGAATGTCAGATCCGCGGGCTGGGCAATGCCAGGGTTCTAGGCGATGAGTGCCGCCTGCGCCAGGTGCTCATCAACTTGATCGGCAACGCCATTAAGTTTACCGAACGAGGCAGCGTCAAGATCACGGTGGAAGCCGCCTCCGATACCTCAAAGCCAAGGTCATTCAACTTCCGCATCCAAGACACTGGCATAGGCATCTCGGCAACGGCTCTGCAGCATTTGTTCGAGCCATTCAACCAGGGCGACACCAAGCTCAACCACCTGACACACGCCGGCACCGGTCTTGGCCTTGCCATTTCACGGTCCCTAGTGCGGCTCATGGGGGGAGACATTGAGGTAAGCAGTGTGAAGGGAGCGGGTTCTGTGTTTTCTTTCACTTTGATCCTGCCCGCTGCCGGGCCTGAGACCGGCAGTAACACGGCACAAAATGACGCACCTCCCGAATGCCCGGATCAACTCAGTGGCCGTGTGCTCGTGGTGGATGACAGCCTGACGAGCCGCACAGTAGCCCGACTGATGATGGAGCCAGCGGGTCTGATCGTCGACTTGGCCGCTGACGGTCGTGAAGCTGTCTCCAAAGTCGTTGAGGTCAGTTATGACTGCATCCTGATGGATTGCCAGATGCCTGGAATAGATGGCTACGAGGCCACCCGCCTCATACGCATGATGCCTGGAACCACCGGTCAGGTACCCATCATCGCGCTCACTGCGAATGTTGAGTCCGGCTACATCGATGAATGCCTCTCTTGCGGAATGAACGATTACTTGAGCAAGCCTGTGCAGAAGAATCTGCTGCTCACCAAGCTCTCGCATTATCTGACGAAATCGGGAGATCCCTGAAGCGGTACTCAGAAGCAGTTTTCTGGCACCCAGAATCACCCGATCAAAAGGGGTGCGGAGTGGAATCATTGGAATTTTATTGGAAGTGCATGTTAGATCACAGCATGAACCCGTCCCCTGCAACGCCCCCGTCTACCCATTTCACTAGGCCAACTGGACTCCAGCCTGACCTCTCATAAACCTTTCCCTTGCAGACAAAGACCCATGGAAAACCGGCAAAGTGAGAAGGTGAAGAGTCCGGGGCGGTTTGAGGACCTCCTGATGAGTCTCGCCATCGATTTCGTCAACGTTCCACCCAAAGAATTGGAGCGTGAAATCGACCGTGCTCTGCGCATGACGGGCGAGTTCACCGGGGTGGACCGGAGCTACACTTTCCTTTACGATTTTGAGCGGCAGGTCACCTCCAACACGCACGAGTGGTGCCGGGAGGGGATCGAAGCCATGATTGAGGTTTTGCAAGACGTGCCGCTTGAAGGTCTGGACGACTGGATGGATGCCCATCTCAAAGGCGAAACCATGCACGTGCCTTGGGTGGAAGATCTGCCGGAGGGCAGCGCCTTGAGGGACATTCTCGAACCCCAGGGCATCAAAACCTTGGTCACAATCCCGCTCGTTTATGACTCCAAGTGCCTCGGCTTTGTCGGATTCGACGCCGTCCACCAGCGCAAATCGTGGTCTCCCGAGGAGTTGACCCTGCTGCGCATGCTGGCGGAGCTTTTCACCAATGCAGAGATCGGCAAACGCAGGGTCGTGGCCCTGGATGAGGCACGTCGGAAAGCCGAGTCCGCCGAACGCCTGCTGCGCCGCGCCGTGGAGTCGGGCAAGGCCGCCATCTGGGAAACCGACGAGAGGAACGAATCGCTTCACTGCGTTTCCGGTTGGGCGGGCCTTTTGGGAGAGGCGATCGACAACACCTGGATGCCGCTCGCGGATTTCCATTTGAGAATCCATCCTGATGACCGCGAACGAGTGCGCGAACACGTCGCTCAAACCGCCAGCCTCCCCGGAAAGTCCCTGCAGGTCAGTTTCCGCATCCGGCACCTGGAGGGGCGGTGGATTCCGGTGTTGGCACGGGGCTTTTTTGAATTTGACCCTGCCGGACAGTTGCTGCGGATATCAGGCAGCACCGTCGATGTCACCGAATCCCTGCTGGAAGACGAGAAAGCACGCAAACGCCTGGAGATGGACAGCAAACTCCTGCTGGTGTCCTCGCGCTTCGTGGATGTCGAATACTATGACTCAGCGGTGGACCTTGCTTTGCAGGATGTGGGGCAATTTTCCGGCGCCTGCCGCGCGCACCTTTTCATTTTGGATCGCGAGCGGCAACTGATGAACAACACCCACGAGTGGTGTGCGCCAGGCATTTCGTCCGAGCGTGAGGCAAGCCAGAAGCAGAGGCTCACCCTCCTTCATGATATTCTATCCAAGTTGGAGGACGGTGAGGTGGTCTATTTCAAGGATGTGCTCAAAATGGATCTGCCGGAAGAGTTGGGTGGGATATTGCGAGCACAAGGGATCCGCTCGATGGTGCTCGTGCCGCTGATGTCGGCTGGTCGCCTGGAGGGTTTCTTGGGACTTGAATCCACCACCGGCCCCCGCGACTGGACGCCAGAGGATGTGGCGATGCTGCGCAACATCTCTGAAATCCTAGCAGGTGCCCTCTCCCGAAACCGCGCCGAGGTGGCGATCCGATCCAGCGAAAGGCTGCACCGCACGATTCTCAATAGTCTCCGGGAAGCCGTGTTCATGACCGACGAAACGGGCCGGATCACCTTCGTCAACCAAAGCTGGAAGTCCGTGACCGGCATTTCCAGCAGGCTCGCCATCGGCTCCAAGCTCTCCGACCTGCTCAATCCGGAAGATCGGCGCGACGAGGAATTCAAGCTGAGGACGCTGCTGGAAGGAGAAACCGTGGAGCGCTATGTGATCCGAATCGGTTCAGCGGAGAGGGATGGGCGCTGGCTCTCCATGCTGCGGCTGCCCTTAACCAACGCTTCAGGCACGAGCAAAGGCACCCTCGGCACGATCTTGGACGTGAGCGATCAGCGCAGTTGGGAGGAGGGTCTCATCTCCGCCAAAATCAAAGCCGAATCCGCCAATGAGGCCAAAACGCTGTACCTATCCAATCTCAGCCACGAGCTGCGCACGCCCATGCACGGCGTGATCGGCATGCTCGAGCTGATGATGGAACATAAGATCCCCGAGGAACGGCTGCAAGCCCATGCGGCCGATGCCCGCTCTTCAGCGATCTCTCTGCTGCGTCTGCTGGATGACATCCTCGATATTGCCAAATGTGAGCGGGGCCTCATCAAGCTCGAAGAGAAGCCAGTGAATTTGAAGCAAATCACGGAAGGCGTGGTGGGCATGTTTTCGGCTGAATCAACCAAGAAATCGATCTCCCTGTTCTTCCAAACGGAGGCCCGCGTCTCCGGCATCTTTTTGACCGATGAGCTGAGGTTCCGCCAGATTCTGAGCAACATCCTGAAAAACGCGATGACTTACACCCTCACCGGGTCAGTCTCAGTTCGGCTGACAAGTCCCGTCCAAACTGAAGATTGGCTTCTGGACCCAGGCCAGTGCTTGATCCGGTTAGAAGTGGTGGACACGGGGATTGGCATCGCCGCACACAAACTGCCCAGCATTTTCAAGCCCTTCGTCCAGTTGAGTGACAGTGCCCACAAGAATGGGGGCAGCGGCCTTGGGCTAGCCATCGTGCACGAACTGGTTGAGCTCATGAAGGGCAAAATCCACATCGATAGCCAAGAAGGCGCGGGCACCACGGTGCGGGTTGATCTCCCGCTGACGCCCTCACGCCAAGGCGAGTTTCCTGAGCTTGCCTCAGGCAGACCAAACGAAATGCGCGGCACCTTCAACGGCCTCCGCGTGCTGGTCGCTGAAGACAATGAAATCAATCGCATTGTGGCACGCGAGCATTTGGAAAAACTCGGTTGTGAGGTTCATACTGTGATCAATGGATTGGAAGCTATCAGCGCGTGCGTGCAGACGAGATTTCAAGTGGTGCTCATGGACTGTCTGATGCCAGTCATGGATGGTTTCCAGGCGACCGAAAGGATCCTTGCCCAGTCCGCACTCAAGAACCGGCCGGTCATCATCGGCTGCACGGCCAATGCATCCGACAAAACGACGGCGATGTGTCTCGCCGCAGGCATGAGTTCCGTCGTCAGCAAGCCCTACACTCGGACCCAGTTGGCGCACGAACTGGATTCGTTGCTCCCAGGCTGGATGGCAGGGGAAGCCCAGCCGGAATCACCGCTGATTCTCGAGCAAGTGGTTTTTGACCCCATGCTCCTGCGCTCTTTTGATTCGAAGATGGGTGGCGAAGATCTGATCTCCCAAAAGTTAATCGCCATTTTCCTTGAGGAATCAAAGCACCAAGTGGACACCACCCGCGCCGCGATCGATCAATGTGATATTGGGGCAATGAAGCGGTCGGCACATGCCTTGAAAGGCAGCGCCTCAACTCTGGGACTCAATGCCCTAGCGGAGCTTTGTGGCCACCTTTCCAGTTTCGAATCTTCAACGCCCCCCACCGCAAAAGTGCAGGCTGACATCCTTGCCTGGGACGAACGTCTGGTTGAGGAATATTCCAAGGCCCTGAACGCATTGGAGGCTTTTCGCACGCAACCTTGATCGAGCCCTTTACCCCAAAATCCGATAGGGGACGTGCTTGTGCGGCCCCTGCTCAACCCGATCTCTGCTCTAACGCACCAGCATGCTCTTCTCATGGGCATCCATTTCAGCTTCCCAGGCCGCCAGTTTCTCCTTCAGATCGCGCACGCGCTCAGGGTGAGTGAAGTTGAGATTTTGCCGCTCTCCCTTGTCTTGGGACAGATCAAACAGAAGATCCATGGTGTTGCCGTCATTGACGTATTTCCAGTGCCCGTGACGGATGGCTTTCATGGTGCGATTGCTGCGCTGCAGACGCCAGCAGAAGCTGCGCTCCGCCACCGGCACCGCCCCAGAAATGAGCGGCAGCAGGTCCACCCCATCGAGCGCGGGCGCGGGCGGTGGCACGTCGGCAGCGGCCAGAAAAGTCGCGGTGAGATCCATGGTGATGCCGGGCACTGAGGAACGGGTGCCGGGAGCGATCTTACCCGGCCACCGCATCAAGCAGGGCACACGGATACCGCCTTCCCACAGGGTAGCCTTGTGATGGAAAAGCGGGGCGTTGGAGGCCCAGCGCTCGCCACCATTGTCACTGGAAAACACGACCAACGTGTTGTCGCTGACGCCAGCCGTGTCCAGCGCCTCCAGGATCATGCCGACACCTTTGTCCACGCGCTCAAGCATGGCCTTGTAAATGGCACGGCTGCCGTTGAGCATGGTTTCCTTGGTCACCATGGGCGTGTCGGGGGCGTCCGGCGGCTGAAAGGGCGCATGCACGGCCAGGTGGGGCACATACAGGAAGAAGGGTTTGCCCGCGTCGGCGGTGGCTTTTTTCACGAAGGCGGCGGCTCGTTCGTTCACCAGGTCGGTGAAGTATCGGCCGTTTAGCTCCACCGACTTCAATCCGTCCCGCAGCGCAGGCGTGCCATCGTAGTACTTGTGCTGGTAAAAGTCGGCATGCCCGAGGAGCTCGCCAAAGTACTCGTCGAAGCCTCGGTTCAGCGGATTGTAGGCGTCCTTATAACCCAGGTGCCATTTGCCGAAGCAGCCGTTGGTGTAGCCGCCTTGGCGCAGGCGGTCCGCCAGAGTGACCTGATCCAGCGGCAAGCCCAGGGCATGGATGTCAGGCTCCGGCTTCCACTCGTTGCCCACTTTGACCTTCTGCTCCACCTGATATCCAAACGCGAACTCCAGGCCCACGCGCTGCTGCCAGCGGCCAAGCATGAAACCCGCACGGGTGGGCGTGCAGACGGGCGCATTCGAATAGAAATCCGTCATCAGCACGCCTTCCTTCGCGATGCGGTCAATGTTCGGTGTGGCAATGTCCTTGCCGCCCATGCAGCCGATGTCGCCATAGCCCAGGTCATCCACCAAGAT
>JBIIUD010000127.1:0-6879 GCA_044340175.1 Verrucomicrobiaceae bacterium | reverse complement strand
TGCCCACGGTCTGGGCGCGCAAGTGCCGCAAACTCGCGACGGTTAAGCCCTGGGCAAAGCCGGTAAACACGACGCCCAGGACGATGAGCATGAAGAGATCCCGCCCCACCGGAAGGTCCTGCCAGCGTAGGACGAAGGGCAAGGCGAACAGGGTGGCGAAGGCTTGCTGATAGAAGGCGACGGTCAGTGATGGGTACCGGCGCACGTGCGATCGGCTCATGAGCGATAGCACGGCAAAGGTGAAGGCGGAGAGGACTCCCCACAGCAATCCCTGCGTCAAATGGTGGCTCAGGTCCCAGTTCGGGACCACCAAAAACAGGCCGGTCATGACGATGAGTGCGGTGAAGATGTCGTGACGGTGCAGGCGCTCCCCAAAAACCAAGGGTTCGAGAAAGGTGACGAACAGCGGGAATGTCGAGAAGGACAGCAAGCCGATGGCGACCGTGGAGACCTGGATCGATACGAAGAAGGCGAACCAATGAATCGCCAGAATGGCGCCCGAAAGGGCTAACAGGAACCCATCTTTCCGGCTGTGCAGTCGAAGGCTCGACTTCATCCACAGGGCGGTCCCGGCTAAGGCAAGACTGCCGAAGAGGGTCCGTCCACAGGTGATCACTCCTGGACTGGCTTCCATGAACTTGGCAAATAGCCCCGCTCCACCGGCGAGAACCACGGCGATGTGGAGCTGGATGAAACTAAGCCGAGATGCTGAGGTCTGCATGGTGAGCCTTTGGGCCGCGACCGCACGGGGGGGCTTCGGCATTCAGTTGCTGGCAAGGGTGTGGGTGGCGGCTGGGGATGACAAGGCTTTTTTGCTGACCGGTGGCCAGCGGAGGAGACTGGCTGCGCGGTAGGGGCTGGCTTTCGACGATGAGGGCGCGGGTGTGCGGGGACTGGGATGTGGAAAGGGGTTTTCTTTTTGGGGTTCTGTGTCGTAATCTTTGTGGATGCGACGGACAAATGTGTTTTCGATGGTGTGGGTTCTGGTGATGGCCGGGGCGGGAGGATGGTCTTCATTGAGCGCGCAGGATCTGGAGGTGAAGAAGGCGATCCTGCCGGAGGGGGCGGAGGCGAAGCCGGCCCTGGAGGTGGCCAAAGGGGGGCGCAGTGTGGAGCATCTGGCGTGGATGATGAAGCGGTCGCTGGTGAAGATCACGCAGACGGGGCGCGCTGGGGTGGAGGGCCTGGGCACGGGCTTTGTGGTGTCAGACGAGGGGCTGATCGCGACGAATCTGCATGTGATCGGTGAGGCGCGGCCTTTGGCGGTGGAACTGGCGGGTGGGGAGGTGCTGGAGGTGGAGGCGATCCATGCGACGGATGCGAAGCTGGATCTGGCGGTGCTGAAGGTGAAAGGCGAGGGGCTGAAGGCGCTGCGGCTGGGTGATTCGGCAGCGCTGGTGCAGGGGGAGCGGCTGGTGGCGATGGGCAATCCGGAGGGGCTGGAGTTCAGTGTGGTGGAGGGTGTGGTGTCGGCGCTGCGGGAGGTGGACATCGAGGGCGTGCCGATGCTGCAGGTGGCGCTGCCCATCGAGCGGGGGAACAGTGGTGGGCCGGTTTTGAATGGGATGGGGGAGGTGGTAGGGGTGCTGACGCTGAAGTCGCTGAAGACGGACAACCTGGGCTTTGCGATGCCGGTGAATGCGCTGAAGGGACTGATCGAGCAGCCGAATCCGGTGCCGATGGAGCGGTGGTTGACGATCGGGGTGCTGGACAAGCGGCAGTGGGAGGTGCTGATGGGGGCGCGCTGGAGCCAGCGGGCGGGGGTGCTAAAGGCGGAAGGACTGGGGGAGGGCTTTGGCGGGAGGTCGCTGTGTCTTTTCCAAGAACCGCCGCCGGAGGGCGACTTTGAGGCGACGGTGTCGGTGCGTCTGGAGGATGAGAGTGGTGCGGCGGGTCTAGCTTTTTGCGCGGATGGCCGCTCACGGCACTACGGCTTTTATCCGTCTGGCGGGAAGCTGCGGCTGACGCGGTTTGAGGGGCCGGATGTGTACTCGTGGACGATCCTGGCGGACGTGCCGGTGGCGGCTTACCGCAAGGAGGACTGGAACACGCTGCGGGTGCGGGTGGAGGCGGAGACGATCCGCTGCTGGGTGAACGGGGAGGTGGCGATCGAGGTGAAGGATGCGGGGTTCCGAGGCGGGCGTGTGGGTTTGTGCAAATTTCGGGACACGGTGGCGGAGTTCCGGGGGTTCCGGACGGGGAAAGATCTGACGCCCAAGCCGCCCTCGCCAGAGCTAGCGGCGCGGGTGAAGTCGGTGTTGGGTTCGTATTTGGAGAAGCGAGTGCCGCATGAGGAGGTGGTGGATCAGCTCATCGAGAAGGAGGCGACGACGGCGCGGCGGCTGGTGGTGGAGGCAAGGCGGGAGCTGGAGCGGCAGTCGGCGGTGTTGAAGCAGCTGGAGCGGGACATGCACCGGCGGGCGATGACACGGGAGCTGGCGGCAGAGCTGGCAAAGTCGGACGAGCAGGCCAGTCTCATCAAGTGTGCGCTGCTGCTGGCGCGGCATGACAATCCGGAGCTGGATGTGGCGGTGTATGTGCGGGCCCTGGAGCGGCTGGCAGGTGAACTGAAGGATCTGCCGGAGGTCAAGAAGGGAGGGGAAACGGCGGTGCTGCGGCTGAACCAGTTTTTGTTTGAAGAGAATGGGTTTCACGGCAGCCGCAATGACTACCGGAGTCTGTCCAACAGTTATGTGAATGAGGTGATCGAGGACCGGGAGGGACTGCCGATCACGTTGTCGGTGGTGTATCTGGAGCTGGCGCGTCTGGCGGGGGTGCGGGGGGTGTTTGGGGTGCCGCTGCCGGGCAAGTTCATGGTGGGCTTTCACGCTTCCGCCGAGGACGACCTGAAGCTGGTGGATGTGTTTGAGCGGGGCAAGCTGCTGACGGTGGAGGAAGCGGAGGGGGAACTGAATGAGTTCCGCGAGTTTGAACCTGACTTTTTGAAGCCTGCAAGGAAGCGGGAGATCATCCTGCGCATGATCAAGAATCTGCTTTCGGGATCGCTGGAAGATGAGGCGAAGGCGGCGGGTGCGATGCCCTACCTCGACCTGATCCTGGCGCTGGAGCCGGGGTCGCCGCCGGAGCGGTTTGCGCGGGCGCGGCTGAGGCAGACGCTGGGAGACAAAACCGGGGCCACAGAGGATGTGCAGTGGCTGCTGGACAATGCTGGGGAGCTGCCACCGGGGGTGCGGGATCAACTGCAAAGCTGGCTGCAATCCCTGGCGGAGTGAGGCGCTCTAGTCCGCCGTGCGGATCTCGATGAAGGCGGCGTCCGCATTGCGCATGGCGATGTGAGACTCCCGCAGGCGGATCTCGATGGGTTCTCCCAGTGGAGCGCGGCGGATGACTTCCACCCGTGCGCCAGGCACAAAGCCGAGCTCTCGCAAGCGGGTCAAGCTGGGCTTGGCACCGAGAAAACGCTCAATGATGGCAGGGGTGCCGGGGGGTAGATCGGCGAGGGTGGTGACGGACATAGGACGAAACCAGTGGTAATGCGGGAGGCGAGTCTTGGAAAGTATGATTTCTCGATCGAGGACGCCGCTTTGTATGAAGGTCGAGCGGGGGCTGGGGCGTAATGGTGGGCATGACACGACGAGTTCTTTGCCTTTGCCTCCTGCTGCCGGGTCTGCTGCCTGCGGACTGGCCGCAGTGGCGCGGGCCGACGGCGGATGGGCGGTGGAATCCAGCGGGGGTGCCGACGGAGGTTTGGAAAAAAGAGCCTGAGCTGCTGTGGCGGGCGGAGATCGGCGGTGGGTATGGCGGGGTGACAGTGGCGGCGGGGCGAGTGTATGTGATGGATCGGCCCAAGGAGCCGGCGGGACAGGAGCGGGTGCTGTGCTACGATCTGGAGGGAAAACCGCTGTGGGTGCATGCCTGGGAGGCGGACTACGGCAGCATGGAGTATGGCAGTGGGCCGCGGGCCTCAGTCACCGTGCATGAGGGGGCGGCGTATGCGCTGGGGGCGGCGGGCATGGCCTGCTGCCTGGATGCCGTCACCGGGGCGGTGCGCTGGCAGGTGGATACGGTGAAGGCGCATGGGGCCAAGGTGCCGACCTGGGGTTTTGCGGCGTCGCCCGTGATCGATGCCAACCGCGTGCTGCTGCATGTGGGAGCGCCGCCGGACGGCAGTGTGCTGGCGCTGGAGCGGGCCAGTGGGAAGCTGCTCTGGCGCGGTGGGGCTGATGCGGCGGGGTATTGCACGCCAGAGATCATCGCGCATGGCGGCGGGCGGCAATTGATCGCCTGGGGGCCGGAAAACGTGCAGAGCCTGGACCCGGAGACCGGCGCGACGAACTGGACCTTCCCCTACAAGATCACGTATGGCGTAAGCATCGCTCAACCGATGTATCATGACGGGGTGCTGGTGGTGTCCGGTTACTGGCACGGCACCAAAGCGCTGCGTCTGGGCGCCACGGCCAGAGACGTGACGCTGGCCTGGGAGAATGAAAAGGACATGTGCGGTCTGATGTCTGGCCCGCTGCGGCGGGAGGGTGTGCTGTATTTGCTGGACAAGAAGACCGGCCTGCAAGCCATCCAGCATGCGACCGGGAAGATCCTGTGGAGCGATGACAACACCCTCACGCCCAAGGACCGGAACCCGCAGATGAGTCTGGTCTGGCTAAAGGAGGCGGAGGGGCTGGCGGCGCTGCTGAATGCCAGTGGGGAGCTGGTGTATGTGCGCTTAGAACCGAAGGGTTTTGAAGAGCTGGGACGGTATCAAATCCTGGGCAAGACCTGGGCGCACCCGGCTTTCAGTGGAGAGCGCGTCTATGCGCGGTCTGACACGGAACTGGTGGCGTGGCGGCTGTGGTGAGGGCCGGGTGCTCAGCGCTTGTTCTTGACGAAGTCGATGATCTTTTGGTCGTCGTCGCCCGCAGCCCAGACGGCGCGGAGGAAGTCCGCAGGATGAATGTTTTGCTGGGTCAGGAAGGCGCGGTCACCGCCGCAGCAGTACATGGTGTCGTCGTCGAGCTCGCCTTTGAGCTTGGCGCGGGCTTTGGCGATGATTCGTGGCAGCCAGGTGAGGCCGGCGAGTTCGGCGGACTTGGGGGGGAGGCTGGAGGCGGGCACGATATGGGTGCTGGCGATGCCTTTTTGCATGACGCGGAAGTAGTCCCGGCGGACGGCGGCGACGAGCAGGGCGGTGGTGCCGGTGGGGCCGTCTCCGCCGGAGGTGACGTTGTCTTCGACGAAGTCAAAGAACTCGCGCTGGGTGTGGCCGATCGAGTCGAGGAAGTCGATGTCTTCGTCGCTGAACCAGGAGGGGAAGTCTTTGTTGCCGTCGTCGTATTCGTCCACACAGGCGTCGAAGAGTTCAACGTAATAGGAGTCCCATTGGTAGTGAAGATCAAACATGGTAGGAAGGAAAGGGCTGAGTTAGAAAAGCAGATGCGGTCGAAGAGGGTGGTCCTTCGCTTGGTTTGCGGTTTGATTCAAGGGCGGAAGGGAAGGGATTTGGGGGCTGCGCGCGGGGGACGCATTCTTGCGAATGCGCCTACGGGGGGCGGGCAGCGGGGATTTACAGGAGGGTGCGGCGTTTGGTTTGCAGGGCGGTCTCGACTTCGGCCAGGGGCAGGGTGTTGAGGATGTCGCGCCGGGTGAGCCAGCCTTTGCGGGCGGATTTGATGCCGAAGATGACGTCTTTGAGGCCTTCGGTGCTATGGGCGTCGGGGTTGATGGAGGTCATCACGCCTTTTTGTTTGGCGAGTTTCCACCAGCGCCAGTCCATGTCGAGGCGCCAGGCGGAGGCGTTCAGTTCGATGATGGTGTGGTTGGCGGCGGCGGCGTCGATAATGCGGGGGATGTTGACGGCGTAGGCGGGGCGCTGGGCGAGGAGGCGGCCGGTGATATGGCCGAGCATGGTGACGTGGGGGTTGGCGATGGCGCGCAGGAGGCGGGCGGTCATTTCGTCTTCGGGGAGGTTGAAGACGTTGTGGACGGAGGCGACGACGTAGTCGAGTTCGGCGAGGAGGTCGTCATCGAAGTCGAGGCTGCCGTCCTTGAGGATGTCGACTTCACTACCGGTGAAGATTTTGAAGGGGATACCTTCATCGGCGAATTCGGCGTTGAGTGCTTTGATTTCGGCGATTTGGGCGCGGAGGCGTTTGGCGTCGAGGCCGTTGGCTTGGAAGGAGCTTTTGGAGTGGTCGGCGATGCCGAGGTATTGGAAGCCGAGGTCGATGGCGGCTTCGGCCATTTCGCGGAGGGTGGCGCGGCCGTCGCTGGCGGTGGTGTGATTGTGGAAGACGCCGCGGAGGTTTTCGAGTTCGACGAGGGTGGGGAGGTGGCCGGCGGTGGCGGCTTCGAGTTCGCCGTTGTTTTCCCGGAGGGCGGGCTCGATGTAGTCCATGCCGAGGGCGCGGTAGATGCCGCGCTCGTCTTCGATCTCGGGGATGGGGTCGGCGGCTTTGCCTTCGACGGGTTTGAAGCCGTATTCATTGAGGGACCAGCCTTTGTCGAGGGCGCGCTGGCGCATGGCGACGTTGTGTTCTTTGGAGCCGGTGAAGTAGTTCAGGGCGAAGGGGAACTCGGCGGTGGAGACAGCGCGGAGGTCGCACTGGAGGCCGTGGGTGACGTGGACGCTGGTTTTGGTGCTGCCCTGGGCGATGATGCCGGTGACGAGGGGGTGGGTGGCGAAGGCGGCGATGACTTCCTCTGGCCTGCGGGTGGCGACGAGGAAGTCGAGGTCGTGGACGACTTCTTTGCCTCGGCGGTAGCTGCCGCAGATTTCGACCTGGGCGGTGGCGGGATGGGTGGCGAGGAAGTCGCGGAGCTGCTCGGCGATGGGGTAAACGAGGTCGAGGCGGAACTCGGAGGCGTGGGCTTCGCGGAAGGCGATGCTTTCGAGGATTTTGTCGACGCTTTTTTGGCCGAAGC
>JBIIUD010000125.1:0-6907 GCA_044340175.1 Verrucomicrobiaceae bacterium | reverse complement strand
AGAAGCGCAATTCATAGGGCGCTCCTGCCACTAGGAACTGACCAATGGGAGTCGTGATGCCCTGGGCGTCCAGCATGAGCAGTTCTTTGGTCTGCGCGTCGAGGCCCAGTCCTAGAATAGGCTCGCCTTTGATGTCATAGGCGGTCCAGCCGAAGGTGTCTGCGGCTCCCATTTCGGGGGCGCTGAAAACGAAACGCGTCACCGCTTCTTCCAAAGCTTTTCCTGAGTCGATGCCGTCCTCTCCAGACCAGACTAGTGCGGCTTCCGTCACACCCACGCCGCCAAGGACGACTCCGTTGTCTTCAACAGGGTGATCCGAGTTTTTAATCGCTCTGCCAGTGAAATAAGAAACATTCAACGAATAGTCGCCTGCCTCGACAAAAACGGCGTTGGTGACGGGGTCCCGAAAGAAGAACCCATCGACGACGATGTGATAAGTCGTGCCAGCGACCGCCTCGAACCGGGTATAGCTGAAATAAATGCCACTGTCATAGTCCGCGTCGTCATTGGCAGCCAAGGCTGTCAAGTTGGAGACGGAACTGCCAGTATAGACTGCGACACGGGTGTCAAAGGAACTGCCCGCAGTGGAGACGATGTGGGTGCCGCTGCGGGTCGGGGTGAAGGAGTGCCAGGCAGAATAGGTGGCTTCAAGATCAGGGGTGAGATCGGGATAATTGATGTAGGCGTGGGCAGGTTCCCCGACCTCGGGCCTAAAAGTTTGGGGCATGGTGCCGGACACTTGGTCACCGGTGCTTTTGATGATCCGGGAGGTCACCAAATAGTCGTTGGGTGGGTAGCTCACGGCGGTGAAATACAGAGGTGATTCCGCAACGCCACCGCGTGTGGTAATATGCAGGGGGCGGTTGAAGGCGGTTTCAGCTGGCACGGTGACAAGGATTTCAGTGTTGGAGATGATCACAAAACCAGCTTCCACCGTGCCTCCTGAGGCAGTCTCGAATCGCACCTGAGTTGTCCATTTCAGGCCGGTGCCCTCAAGGCGCAAATAGTGACCCACATTGGCGAGGCGGGGGGCCAGGGAGGTCAGGGTGGGGGCGGAAACGGGGATTACCGTAAGCTGCGCGGGTGCGCTGACTTGGCCTCCCGCAGCATTCGTGACGCGCACGGAGTAGGCGGCATCCGCCTGGGCGGAAGGGACGGTCAATTGAGACTTGGTAGCACCTGGAATCTCGACGCTATCGATCAGCCATTGATAACTCAACTTGCCGCCGCCCGTGGCGCTCACACTAAAAGTGGCCGAATCAAATGCATAAACGGTGGCGTCCTGTGGCGGCATCGTGATTTCGACTCCGGTGGTCAGGGACAGGCGCATCGGCGTACTGGTCGTCGAGCCCACATCATTGCTGACAACGACGGTGTAGGTGCCGGCGTCCCCAGGCTGCACGTTGTTCAGGGATAGCAGAGGATCGGTTTGTCCTGCCAGCGGAAGGTTGTTTCTCCGCCACTCATAACTGAGGGTGCCGCTGCCGGCAGCGCTGGCATTGTATTGAAAAGAACCGCCCAAAGCGGCCACCGAGAGCGCGGGCAAGCGACTGATCACCGGAGCGTCCTCCACGGTGATGACACACGGTAGGGAAGAGTCGCTACCAAAGGGATTGGTCACCACACAGTCAAAAGTGGCGGTCTGACTGCCGGTTTGAGTGAGTTGGGGGGTGGTCGCTCTGTTCAGATTGACGCCATCTCTGCGCCACTGATACTTCAGCACGGGTGACCCGGTCACCCCCAGGGTCAGGGTGAAGCGGCTGCCACGGGCGACCTTTCGGCTTGCTGGGCTTTCGACGACGTTAGGAGCGCTGTTGACCCGTACGGTGACCGCGCGGCTGATGGTGGAGCCAAAGGCATTGCTGACACGCACCCGGTAGGAAGCTTGGTCTTCCCATTGGGCTGACAGGACATTGTAGGAAAGTGCGTCAGCGCCCACCGGCAGTCCGTCACGCAGCCACTGGTAGGAAAGGGTTGGCTCGCCGGTCGCGGTGACGTTCAGAGAGAAGGCCGTGCCTGTGTCTGCCACGATCGGAAGGGGTTGAGTGAGCAGCACGGGAGCCTCGCCGGGCGTGACTGTGCAGGTTGAGCTGGAGATGGGGCCGCCTACCGCATTGCTGACCTCACATCGATACCCACCCGCAGCGTCCGTGGTGATGCGGGTAAGCGTCAGGGCTGACCGGGTGGCGCCTGGCAGGCGGACATCGTTCTTGAACCACTGGTATTTCAAAGTGGGAGACCCCACCGCCGTCAGTGCAATCGTGGCACTACCTCTCAAGGGCACGCCCAGAGTGGCTGGCGGCGGCTGCGTGATGACAGGTGCGCTGGTGACGGTCAAAACGGCGGCGCGACTGAAGGTGCTGCCGTAGCTATTCGTCGCCACGCACCGATAGCTGCCGCCGTCCAGAAATTGAGCGGAAGGCAGGGTCAAGTCAGGCGAGTTCGCGCCATCGATGTTGATTCGGTCTTTCTGCCATTGCAGCGTGAGCGGGGCGGTGGCCAATACCTGGACCGACAGGGTCACGGGTGCTCCGGTGCCTGCCAGGGTGCGGATCGGGTGCAGGACAAACACCGGTTTGTAGCGCAGTGTCAGCACAGCGGGATCACTTGGCACGGAACCATAGCCGTTGGTCACAACGCAGCGGTAGGTGCCTTCTGAAGCCGATTGTGCGCGGCTGATCACGTGACTGGAGCCGGTCGCTTTCGGGATGTTCACGCCGTTTCTTTGCCATTGATAGCGCAGCGCTGTGTTGCTCACCGCGTTGACGGTAAAGGTCACCCTGCTGCCTGCCATTTGCTCGACGGATTGGGGGTGGACGGTGATGAAGGGAAATTCGTCCGGAAGGGCAGGAAAGGTGCCGCTCAAAGTGTAAGCTCCCACCGAGCCATAAGCGGTGAAGCCCGTCCCGAGTCGAGCACCCTCCCCGACACCCTGAACACGAAGACGATACACCCCAGCGGCTAGGGTCCGGGTCAGTGTCGCGCTCATGCTGCCCACAGGACTGGCACTTTGCAGGACGCTGGACCCGGTCTCATTGAGCAGGTCCACCTTGACATTGAGGTTGGGCTCGATCGGAGCCGCGTTGACTCGCAGATTCACTACTCCGCCCGCCGTTTCAAAGCGGAACACGTCATCGTCAGAAGCACTTGTCACCACGCCTGCCTGGGCAAAAACACCGGTGTTGGGGAGGTCAGTGACCAGACCGTCCGCCTCGTCCGCCACCAGGCCGAAGCCGTTGTCCAAATTGCCAATGATGGCGAGGTCATCCTGAAGATTGCCCGCGTTCTTATACTCACCTTTGCTCCACTGGCTGATGGTGCGTTCATAAGTCGTGCCCATGATGGCCCCCCAGTTGCCATGGCCGCCGTAATACTCGTCGGTGACCGTTCCTTCGGCATCGACCACGTTGTCGTGCTCTAGACCAAAAGTATGACCCACTTCATGCGTGATGATGCCTGAGATGTCCGCCGTGTTGTAGTAGCTAGCGACGAAGGCCCAACAAGGTACGGTGGCAGAAAAGTCTGAGCCGGCCTTGCTGAAGGACTCCAGAAAGGCCACGCCGCCTGCACCTGGAAACCAGTAGTCCGTCGCTGTGACAATGCATCGGATGCGGCGACCCACAGGCGCGTTGTCATAGCGTGATCGGATCGTTGTCACGGCGATGTTGAAGGGACGCATGTCTTCACTCACCCGTTGCCAGATGTTGGTCATCTGGGCGGCGTTGATCATCTGGGTGCCGAGTTGGGCGGGCAAGGCGTTGATGGTGAAGCCGTCGTTCCAATCCGGATCAGTCAGCCGTTCCCCGTCAAAGTCGATGTAAATCACCGCCGTCGCCGCAGGTAGGCTGTCGAGCGGTGGCACAACAGGCACTGGCATGGCGGAGCTACTGCCGCCACCACCACTACCACCGGCAGCGGATGCTGCTGCTGCTTGTTGCTTTTCATGCTCTGGCAGGGGCTTCTTGGGCAGCCCCTTGCAGATCACACTGCCCAGGGGCTTTTCCAGGATCTGCAGGCTACCGTCTGAGGCCGTATCGATCACCAGTGCGATGTCTTGCTCCGGCAGCTGCACCAGCCCGGTCCATTCGGTAGCTTTTTGTCCCAGGCTGAAGCTACCTTTCCCTGGCGATTTGATCGACCCACCGACACGCACCCAGCCGGATTCATCGGGTTGAACCAGATTCACCACACCCATGGCCACAGCACCATTCCTCATGGGTAGCCCCACCACATCCCCCGGCTTAAAGGTGTGCAGATTCGGCAGTGACTCCGGCACCAGCGTCCCGCGTGCGATGATCGCGCGGGCTGCTTTCGACTCATCGTTCGCCAGCGGCCTGAGGTCGGGCTTTGCCTTCTCCCAGGTGCTGACGGCAAACACGGCCTTTGTTGCGGGCAGGGGCGTGATCAGATCTTTTGCCGTCTCAGGCGGCAGCGGTTCCACAAGTGCCGGTGCTGGGGTCGGCAGGGCTTCCACCCGCGCCTGACTTTCCCCGCTTCCCTTCGCCGCTGGGGGTTTGGGTGGGGCCATCAGGAACCCAACCAGAACGGCCAGTCCGCAGGTTGCCATCAAGCTGGTCCATTGCGCAGGTTTCATCAAAGAGTATTAGGAAAGATCGTCTAAATCAGCCGGAAACACAAGCTTGGGTTGGCTTATCGGCAGGCTGCATTTGGAGCAGACTTCAACCTTATCTCAAAGCAAGTTTCTGGCCAAAGGGGGTTGTGACGTTTGCGCCACATGCTAGCCTTTCCGACCCATGGCCGCTTCTCATTTTCCAGACCGTTTTCGCACCTTCCTCATCCTTGGCGCTCCCGGCAGCGGCAAAGGCACCCAGGGCGTCGTGCTTGGTCGTGTGCCGCGATTTCACCATCTGGCCTGTGGGGATGTCTTTCGCTCCCTGGACACTCGCACGACGCTGGGGCAAAAATTTGTCGAGTACTCCAGTCGAGGCGAATTGGTGCCGGATGACCTCACCGTTCAGCTTTGGAAAGCCAATGTGAAAGACCGAGTCGAGGCCCACCAGTTCAAGCCCGAGATCGACTTCCTCGTGCTCGACGGCATCCCGCGCAATGTCGAGCAGGCCGAATACATGGAGCAGCACATCAACGTCCTGCAGGTTTTTCACCTTTCCTGCCCTGACCGCACCGAGTTGACCCGCCGTCTGCGCAAGCGCGCGCTGAAAGACAATCGCTTTGACGACGCCAGTGACGTGGTGATCCAGAAACGCTTTGAAACGTACGAAGCCGAAACCAAACCCATCCTGGAATACTACACCAAGGACCGCGTCACCGAAATCGACGCCAGTGAGTCACCCGCCCGTGTCCTTTCCCGGATCCTCGAAAAAATCCTCACGCTGCCCGAGTGGCAGGAAGTCGAGGCGATGAAAATCTAAGCCCCTCTTCTGCCCTTCACGATGCGTGTTCTTTTCATCGGCACAGGTGACATCGGCTTGCCCACGCTGAGGTGGCTGCTGGCAGAACCGCGCCATGAAGTTGTCGCTGTCGTCACCCAACCGGACAAGCCCGCTGGGCGCAAGATGGTGCTGACTCCGCCCGCCACCAAGGTGCTGGCTCTCGAACACGCTGTGCCCGTGCTGCAACCGGTCAAAATTCGACACGCCGTCGAAGAACTGCGCGCCTTCGATGCCGACGTGGCGGTCGTCATCGCCTACGGTCAAATCCTCAGTCGGGCTGTGCTCGACACGCCGCGCCTCGGTTGCTTGAACATCCACGCCTCCCTGTTGCCCAAGTATCGCGGAGCCGCCCCCATCCAGGCTCCGATCAAAGCAGGCGATTCTGAAACGGGCCTCACCATCATGTTCATGGATGAAGGGCTCGACACCGGGGACATGCTGCTCACCGTGCGCACTGCATTGGATGGCAGCGAGACCGGAGGCAGCCTGCATGACCGTTTGGCGGAGATGGCGCCCGCTGCCCTGGAACAGGCCCTCAACCTCCTCGCCTCAGGCAACCCTCCGCGCACCCCGCAGGACAATGCCCAAGCCAGTCACGTCGGCAAACTCACCCGCGCGCATGGCCGCATCGACTGGTCCCAATCCGCTGAGCAAATCGCCCGCACCCTCCGCGCCTACGATCCCTGGCCCGGCAGCCACACCGTTTTGAACGGAGCCACCTTGAAAGTCTTCGCCGCTACCCCACATCCTGAAATCACCGGCTGTCCTCTGCCCGGCACTGTGCTCGACAGCCAAGGCAAACTCCTCATCGCCTGCGGCAGCGGCGCCCTCGCCCTCACCGAACTCCAGCTCGAAGGCAGCAAACGCCTGTCCACGCCCATCTTCCTCAACGGCCATCCCATCGCTCCCGGCGCCCTCCTTGGATAGGGCGCCCGAGTATCACGCCTGTCCTAGGCGTGTGAAATCCCCGCTCCAGAGTTTACGAGCTGCTATCCCCGGTTAATCTCCAGCGTGCTCCGCCTCGCTGTCTTCACCCTCCTGTGCTTCCTTCTTGCTGCCTGCGGGCGGGTGCGTGACCGCGCCGACCTCGTCTTCATCAACGGCGCCGAACCCGAGTCCTTTGACCCTGCGGTCGTCACGGATCAGGTCGGCATGCGCATCTCTTCTGCCTTGTTCGAGGGACTCTGCCGCATCGATGAAGCGGGCGTTCCCGGCCCCGGCATGGCTGAGCGATGGACTGTCACTGAAGACAAAAAGCACTACACCTTTCACCTGCGCGCCAACGCTCAGTGGAGCAATGGCGACCCTGTCACCGCGCACGATTTTGTGCGCTCGTGGCAGCGCGTTTTGGACCCCAGCTTTGGAGCCGACTACGCCAGCCAGCTCTACGTCATCGCCAACGCGGCGGCTTACAACGAAGGCAAACTCACCGACTTCACTCAGGTCGGTGTCACCGCCGTGGACGATCAAACCCTCACCGTCACGCTGGAAAATCC
>JBIIUD010000001.1:0-24769 GCA_044340175.1 Verrucomicrobiaceae bacterium | reverse complement strand
AGACGGAGTGGCCGTTGAGGAGGGCCGAACCGGGGTGGCTCACAGAAAAGACGGGCGGGTCAGGGTGTGGATCTGGGCTGGGGTCAGAGCAGACTCTTGAAGTTTGAGCTTGGCGGCCTGCCAGTAGAAGAAGGGGGCATTGGAACCGAAGGCGAGTTGCTGGGCTGGCCAGGTTTGCAGGAGTGTTTCGAGGACGCCGCAGCCTTCGAGTTTGGCGATGTCGATCCAGAGATTTTCAGCGGGTTGAAGGGCCGTGTGAATCATGGCGGCACTGGCGTTGAGGACCATGATGCGGGCTTCGGGGATGTCTTTGAGAAGAGCAGGGAGCGGTTTGAGATCGACGGCGGGGGTTTGTAGGGCGGTGTGCTGGGTGCGGGCATCTTCGAGTTGAGAGACGATTTGAAGAGGGAGCTTGGCCGCGGCGGCGGCTTCGACGAGTTGGCGGAAGGCGGGGTCAGCGAGGGTGTAGTGATGAAAGCCAGGGTAGAGGCGCAGGGCTTTCATGCCATGGGTTTGCTGACAGCGTTTGAGGTCGTCCTGCCAGCGGGGATGGAGCGGACTGAGGGTGCCGATGGGAAGGAAAAGGTCGGGGGCGGTGTTGGCGCAGTCGGCGGCGAGACGAGCGTTGACGGAGGTGAGATCCTGTTGAAGCAGGGCGTCGTAGCTGCCGACCCAGGCCTGGGTGACGCCGTTGATCTGCAGGTGCTCGGCAAGAGCGGGTGAATCGTCGTGCGGCAGGCGGTGGTGGGGCCAGCGGTGCAGGTGGATGTTGACGTCGGTGAAGGTGACATCGGTGGCGGAGGGCGGGGTGCTACCGAGGGCGATCAGGGGGGCGGTGGTGAGACCTGCGGCTTGGGTGAGAAAGGAGCGGCGGGTGGGCATGGGGGTGTTTTTGGTAATCAGTGATCAGTGGAGTAATCAGTAATCAGTGGTCAGTGGTCAGTGGTCAGTGAGGTCAGTGAGGTCAGTGAGGTCAGTGAGGTCAGTGAGGTCAGTGGGTCGGCTAGCTTGGGGCTTGATGGATGCTAGGGGCTGATGCCTTTGGCTTGGAGGATGGGGGTGAGGAGGCGGTGGAGGTTGGTGTGGAAGATCTTTTGTTTGATGGCGGGTGGGAGGTCGGCGCCGTGGACTTTGGCGAGCTGGCTGGAGAAGCTGCGGCCGGGGGCATCGCTGCCGTAGAGGACGCGGTCGGGGCCGAGGGCGGCGACGGCGGCTTCGGTGAAGCCGGCGGTGGGATCGCTGCCGGCGAGGTCGGCATAGAGATTCGGTTGGTGTTGGATGGCTCGTAGGCCGAGGTGCCAGTTGCCGCCGGTGTGGCCGCAGATGAGAGGGACGTCGGGGAAATGTTGGGCGAGGGCGACGAGGTCATCTGGGGTGGATTCGCCGGGGTAGTTGCCGCCGGTTTTGATCCAGGTGTGCTGGAAGATGACGGCTTTTAACTCGGCGGCGCGAGCGATCAGGGGGTGCAAGCTTGGGTCATTGCAGCGACTAGCGACCCAGAGTTTGACGCCGACCATGGGGCCGTTGGCGACGCAGCGCTCGAGCTCGGCGCGGCTGGTTTCAAGGTGCTCGCCACTCAAATAAACAAAGCCAAAGAGGCGGTCGGGGAAGGCGGCGCGGGCGCGCAGGACATCATTGTTCTGTTGGACGAGCTGCTCTGCGGTGGGGTTTTGCAGGAAGCGCAGGCCCATGTAAACGCAGAGGCGTTCGATGCCCATGCGGTCCGCGTAGCGAATGAGGTGGGTGGCCCGCTCTTCGGGGGTGAGGCCGGGGAGGCCGGTGAGATGACAGTGGAGGTCCCAGATGCGCATGCGTGAGAAGTACGCAGCGTTTGGGGGCGGCTTGGCAAGGGCAAACGAATCGGAACTGAAAATCAGTCGGCCCTGGGTTTGAGCAGGGCGGTCAGGGGTCGGAGGAGTTGGGATTCCTCGCAGATGCTATTCAGGCGTTCAACGGCGGTGGGGATGTGCTGGAGGAACTGGGGTTTGCCCAGATTGCGGCTGAGGTTTCCGTAGGCCCCCAGAGCCTGCATGAGACGCTGAGCGGCGCAGAGGAGGAAGGTCTCTCGAAGTTTGGTGAAGGAGAGATGCCGGAGGTCGGCATAATACTGCAACAGCTCTTCGCGTTGAGAGCGAGTGAGGGAGACGTAGGGATCGTAAAGCAGGGAGGCGAGATCGTATTCGGCGAGACCGAGGCGGAGGCCTTGGTAATCGACGAGCCAGGCTTTGTCTTCGTGGAGAAGGATGTTTTGACTTTGGAAGTCGCGGTGGACCAAGCAGCGGGGCAGGCTGGTGAGACGGCGGCGGAGTTCGGTAAGGCTTTGTTCCACGGCGGCGCTGCCTTCATCTGGGAAATCCCGGTGGAGGTGAGCGCGGACGAAGTGATCGAGGAAATAGTCCTGCTCCCAGAGGTAGAGGCTGTCGTCAAAAGGCGGCTCGAGTTCGGCACGGTCTTGAGCGGTGAGGCCCACTTCCGTGATGGCGTGAATTTTCGCGACTTCTTGGAGGGTGGCTTGGTAGCGGGCGCGGAGGATTTCCCAGGGTTCGTCTCGGTGAGCGTGGAGATCATCTCGACCGAGATCTTGAAGCCAGATGCAGAGGCGATCGGCGTCATGGAGAAAAATCGTGGGGACATGAACGCCGAGGGCAGTGAGGCGGCGGGTGGCGGGCGCAAATTTGGGGTTGTCCCGCCGCGCGTGGGTATAGACCATGAGGATCATGGGAAACTGGTCAGAGCCTGGCCAGGAGAGGCGGTAGTAATGCCGGTCTGAGCCGCCTTTGAGGATGGGCTCAAATTCACAGGGCAGGCCCGTCAGTTTGGGAAACTTCTGGCAGGTGAGAATGAGCAGGGCTTCGTGTTCGGGCGGCATGAGTTTCGAGGATAATGAGGGGCGCTGGGCAGGAAAACGAGTCTAAAGATCGGCGTTTTCATGGGAGCCGGAGGCGGTGATGCGGGAGCGCACAATGGTGCGGTTGAGGTGGGCTCCGGCCTGGACGTAGGCATGAGGCCAAAGCAGGCTGTCCTGTAAAACAGCACCGGCCTCGACGATTGCATGCGGGCCGATGATGTTTTGGCCCAGTAGAGTGGCGCTGGGATGAACCTGAGCGAGCGGGTGGATGGCGGTTTGGCCGAGCGCAGTGCCCGACCGGGCCAGATGGGCGTCCAGGTAGGTGGTGCGGTTTCCGAGATCCCACCAACTGCCTTCATCAAGCACGAGCCCACCGATGCGGTGCCCGCTTTCGATCAGTTTCAGGAAGATGGGAATGACCGACTCTTTTTTGCCAGGGGTCAGCCAATCGAAAAAGGCAGGGCTGACCATGTAGATGCCGGTGAAAAGGTGGCTGCCAGGGTGTCCTGTGCCGAGCCTATTGTGGATGTCGATGAGCCCACCCGAGGCGGGATCAATGGCGATGTGCAGGGCGGGGCCGGTGTTGCGCAGGGCGAGGGTGACAAGGTTTCCAGTGTCGTGATGGTGGGCGATCAGCGGCTCGAGCGGGAGGTCCGTGAGGATGTCCCCATTGTAAACGATGAAGGGTTCGGGGCCGTCCAAAAGATCGCGCACATTGGCGATGCCGCCCGCTGTTTCGAGGCGTTCAGGGGCCTCGTTGCGAAAGTGCAGCGGGATGTCCTGATGGAGTGACGTGGGGAAAGCCTCGGCGTAGGCGTGCGGGAGATGGTGGGTATTGATGACGATGTCACGTGCTCCTGCGGAGATGACATGGTCAAAGGCGGCGCAGATGAGGGGCCGATGATAGAAAGGGATGAGGGGTTTGGGTAACTGGTCGGTCAGCGGGCGGAGGCGCTCCCCGAGGCCTGCGCCCAAAACAAAAGCCTTGTTCACGGCGCGGATTTACGTTCTCATTGGGGAGGGCGCAAATGGAACTTCGACAGGAGTCGGAGTTCTGGCGCAAGAATTGCGTCTTCTTTTTTTCACGATGACCGAAACTGAACGCAGAATCCTAGCCGCACAGGGTTACGTCGAACTCGCGCTCTACACAGAAGCGCGTGCGGAACTGGCGGGGCTGAGTGAGGCGGCGATGGAGCGGGTGGATGTGCAGGAAATCCTGTTGCTTTGCCTGATGGCGGAAAGTCGCTGGGCGGATGCTCTGGCTCTGACGCTTCGGCTTTGTGAAATGGAGCCTGAAGAGCCAGGGGGGTTCATCCACGCCGCCTTCTGCCTGCATGAATTGGGCCGGACGGATGAGGCCGTGGACATGCTGAGCCGGGGGCCGACAGCCCTGCGTTCGAAGCCGGTGTTCTACTATAACATGGGCTGCTATCACGCGTGCTTGGGAGACATGGAGAAGGCACTGAAGCTGCTGCGGCAATCGTTCGAGATGGACGGCAGCCTGCGCGCCGTAGCGCGGAAGGATCCAGATTTGGATGTGTTACGGCCAGCGCTGCAGAAGCTTTAGTCCGGTTCAACGTTGCCTATTTGTCATTCGAGGGGCGTAAGGGTGAAGTTGCGCTACGGATGGGTTTGGATTTACTGGTGGGATGGTTGAAATTTGTTCGTCAGAGAGGCTGGAGGCGGTGGGGCAGTGGTTTGAGGGGAATTTCCGTGATCGGGGGGAGCTCGGGGCGGCGGTCAGTGTCTGGAAGGATGGGGTCGAGGTGCTGAGTCTGGCCGGGGGGACGCTGACGCGGGAGGGCCAGGAGCCGTGGACGGTGGCGACGCTGGTGCCGGTGTGGTCCTGCACCAAGGGCTTGGCGGCCTGGGCTTGTGTGACGGCCCTGCGGGAGGCCGGGGTGAGTCTGGAGCGACCTGTGGTGGACGTGTGGCCAGATTTTGAACAAGGGGGCAAGGAAGCGGTGCGGCTGATCGATGTGCTTTCTCACACGGCGGGTTTGGCCGTGCTGGATGAAAAGGTGTCGGTCCTGGACCATGCGGCGGTGGTGCGGGCACTGGAACGCCAGGTGCCGCTCGGTGGGCCTGGGGAAACGCAGGCGTATCAGGCAAGGACGTTTGGGTTCTTGATGGATGAAGTCGTGCGACGCGTGACCGGGGCGGCTACTCTGGGCGAGTTTTTTGAGAGTCGCCTGAGGCGGCCCGCTGGCGCGGATTTTTGGATTGGTTTGCCGGAATCCGAAGACCAGAGAGTGGCGACGCTTTACCCGGGGCGGATGACGGAGGCGCTGAAGGCAGATGCTTTCATGAAGGCGTTTCAAACACCGGGTTCGGTGACATTGCGAGCGTTTCAGAGTCCGGTGGGGTTGAATGCGGTGGCGGATTTCAATCGATCTGAGACGTGGCGGGCAGGTTACCCAGCGATGGGCGGTGTGGGATCGGCTCAGGGTCTGGGGCGGCTGTATGCGGAGCTGGCGGCGGGAAAGCTGGACACGGCGGTCTTTGAGAAGGCGGCGACGGACCGGGTGGATGAGGTGATCTGCCGCCAAGTGGCCTTCAGCGCGGGGATGATGAAGGATGCGGTGGCGGTGGGCACCGGGAAAAAACTCCAGCCCCTCTTCGGGCCCTCTTTGCGGGCCTTTGGGCACCCGGGAGCGGGCGGCAGTCTGGCGTTTGCAGATCCGGAGCACGGGGTAGCGTTTGCCTATGTGATGAATCAGATGGAACTGGGGGTGCTGCCGGGGGAGAAGGCTTTGGGGCTGGTGCGGGCACTGTACGGGCTGGATGACAGAGAGGGATGACGGGCATTTGCACTCTGTGACTTCTGTGCTAGCCTCTTTGCCCGACTTGAAAAAGGCGGATCCTCTCTAACACTGGTCACACATCACTCACATGGGTAAAACTCTCTTCGAAAAAGTCTGGGAATCGCACGCGGTTGGCACTTTGGACAACGGGCAAACGCAGCTTCTCATCGACACGCACTTGATTCACGAAGTGACGAGCCCGCAGGCTTTCGGGATGCTGCGGGATCTGGGTCTGAAGGTGGCCTATCCAGACCGCACCTTTGCGACGGTGGATCACATTGTGCCAACAGACAGTCAGGTGTCACCTTTTGCCGATCCTCTGGCGGAAGAGATGATTCAGGAGCTGAACAAGAACGCGAAGGAATTCGGGGTGACGTATTTCAGCCTGAGCAGCGGCAAGCAGGGCATCGTGCACGTGGTGGGTCCAGAACAGGGCATCACCCAACCGGGGACGACGATCGCTTGTGGTGACAGCCACACGGCCACGCACGGCGCCTTTGGGGCGATTGCGTTTGGCATCGGCACCACGCAGGTGCGGGATGTGCTGGCGACGCAGACCATGGCGCTGAGCAAAATGAAAGTGCGCCGGATCAATGTGGAGGGTCAACTGCGCACGGGCGTGTATGCCAAGGATGTCATCTTGCACATCATCCGCCTGCTGGGGGCCGGCGGTGGCAAGGGCTATGCCTATGAATACGGCGGCAATGTGTTTGACGAATTCTCCATGGAAGAGCGGATGACCGTCTGCAACATGTCCATCGAAGGCGGGGCGCGCTGCGGCTATGTGAATCCAGATGAGAAGACGTTTGAGTATTTGAAGGGTCGCAACTACTCGCCCAAAGGCGCGGAGTGGGACGCGGCAGTGGCAAAATGGCGCGGGTTCGCCACGGATGCAGATGCTGTTTATGACGATGTGGTGGACATCCGCGCCGAAGATATCCCGCCGACGGTGACCTGGGGCGTAAGTCCGGATCAGGCGATCTCCGTGGAGGAGATGGTGCCCAGCCCAACAGACGCGAAGACCGCCACCCAGCGTGAGTCCACCGAAGAAGCGCTGGCTTACATGAAGCTGGAGGCAGGTGCGCCGATCAAGGGCACGAAGATCGATGTGGCATTCATCGGCTCCTGCACGAACGGACGACTGAGTGACTTCCGGGAGGTGGCGCGTTTCATCAAGGGCAAAAAAGTGGCCCCTGGGGTGAAGGCGATCGCTGTTCCCGGATCCCAAATCGTGGCCGTGATGGCGGAGAATGAGGGGCTGGACAAGATCTTCTCGGAAGCAGGTTTTGAATGGCGCGCTGCAGGCTGCTCGATGTGCCTGGCGATGAACCCTGACAAACTCATCGGTGATCAGCTTTGCGCGTCATCCTCCAACCGGAATTTCAAAGGCCGTCAGGGCAGCCCCACGGGGCGGACCATTCTGATGAGCCCGGTGATGGTGGCTGCGGCAGCGCTGACAGGGGCCGTGGCAGATGCGCGCGAGGTGTTTGACCTGGAAGCCGCAGTGGGCGTCTGATAGGATAGCTAGGCTTTGGCCCGTGGTGCGACCGGCTCGGTCGCACTCGGGCGAGCCAGCGGCTCGCCCCTCGGGGTTGGTCACTTGGCGTAGTGGCGATCTGCGAAGTTGAAGTACTGCGTCCAGTCGTAGGCGTCGATGTCGTGCTTACCCGTGCGGAGGTGGTAACCGATGTGGTCGCCGACAGGGGTGTCGGCAGCGGGCTGAGCCTCCACGGTGAGTCCTGGCTTGCCAAACAGCGCATAGACCGGCTCGGCGTTTTTGGCGGCCAGGAATTCGCCTTTCGGATCTGCCCAAAGATCTTCTGTGGCGCTGGCGACGTAGGCGGGACGCGGGGCGACGAGGGCGATGAGCTGGTGCTGATCCACCGGGCAGGTTTTCGGATCGGCGCCGTAGCTGGTGTAGGTGGCGGTGAACCAGTGCGGGAAGGCTTGGGTGATAATGGCCGGCGTTTCCCCAAAGTGACGGTACTTGAGAGCAGCACCTCCTTCACCGGAGTTGTTGGAGATGACCATGGCAAAGCGGGTATCCTGAGCGCCAGCCCACAGCGAGGCCTTGCCAAGACGCGAGTGCCCAACGGTGGCGCAGCGTGTGGTATCGATGGTCGGCACGGTTTCCAAGGCGTCCAACATGCGGGACAGGCCCCAGGCCCAAGCGCCGATGCAGCCCCACTCACCCGGTGTGCCTTTAACGCCTAAGGCACCCCGTACCCCGTCTTTCCAGCCTTCCGCATGATCGGGCTCGATGTCGCCACAATAGGCGGTGGCGATGGCGTAGCCGCGGCTGATGGCAAGTTCAAAGGGGAAGCGTCCGCTCTCGGTGCCGCGGGCAGCTTCGGTTGCGCGATTGTCCACGACGCCTTTGTCTTTCGACGAGCGCTGCCAGCGGTCGGAGAGCGGGACATCCGACTCAGCAGAGGCAGCGTGATTGCCGCCGAAGCTGAGGCAGAGAAAAGCTGGCACAGGGCGGTTGGCAGCGTTCGGGCTGTAAACCATCATTTGCATGCCCGGCCAGGCAGGCACATCGGCCAGACGAATCTGAATCAGATACCGCGTGGCCTTGCCACCGAGCGCGTCCTTTTTGATGCTGAGGGTTTCCGTCACCAGTTTCCAAGGTCCGCTGGGCGTTTTGCCATAGACATGCTGCTCGAACAAAGCCTGGGTGGCGGCACGACCTCTGGCTTCCCAATCGGCCTGAGATGGGATGGGCTGACTGCCGGCAGGGTGCAATGGGTCTGGCAACGTGTAGCTACCGACATGGGCCTCGTCTTCGTTCACACCTTCGCGAGCAGGGGCAGAATCGGGAGTCATGAGGCTGAAGGAGACAGGGAGGAGCAGGAGCAGGCGCTTTATCATCCCTGCAGATAACAGACACGCGGGCCTGATCTGTCAATACCGATGACAAATCTGCGACTGCATCTTTGAGTCGCGAGCGCCGGTGCGGTACTATTTGGCAGCGGGAATGGACACACTGCCTCGGAAGCTTGGGACGGCAGCGGCGGCGGGTGCAGGCGGCACGAACCCCCAAGCGACACTGCCAAGACCGACCTGTCCAAGGGCGCGTGCACCGCCCAAGTAAACGCCGCCAAAGGGTCCGGCCGAACCAAACGGCGCAAACTTCCCGGGAATGTAGGAACCAAGGGTGGGGCTCTGCCATACCGCGGGGTTTCTCCAGGCATGACCGCCACCGATCCAGACACAGTTGTTGCTCCGGATGCTGAGGTACCCTCCGCTTCCCCCACCGATGGAGGCGAGGCTGATACTGCCTCGATCACACCAGGGGCGTCCCCCAAAACTGGGGCCATGCACAGCATTCAACGGTCCAAAGTAAGTGCCAGGCCAGCCCACAGCAGGGGCGGGACCGAAGGCGGGTACCTGGGCACCATACAGAGCGGCAAGCTGCTGCTGGTAAATCAGACCTTGGCGCTCCCTGAACAGGGCGGCGCGCTCCAGAATGCGCAGTTGCCTTTCTGCCTGCTCCTGCTGATTGGCGGCCCATTGCTGCCGAGCTTTGGCCTCGTTTTCCTGTTGCAGGAACTTTTTCATGGAGGCCTGCTTTTGATGCTCCTGCTCACGCTCGACGCTGTGGCCCAGTTTCTTTTTCCAGTCGTCAGACATGTCCGCGTAGAGCACCTTGGCAGCGCCCTTGGAGTGGAAAAAAGAAACCCCATCGGGATGCACCTGACTGATACGGCACTGACGGTAGGTGCGACCTGTCAGAGTCGTAAATTCAGACACTCGGCTGGGGGTGGCGGCGTTGGCAACAGCACCTGCTGAAACGAGGAGAGCCAGGAACAAAAAGGAATTCTTCATGGTCGTGCAGATTTCTATATCCACACTTTCTGGTGCTGTTCTCCATAACGTCCAGAACCTTAATTATAGTGAGTTTGGTGGCTTTATTCAATTTGCTAAGCCCGCTGCAATCAGATATTTGTATGTCCAGATCCCAGGCTTTTCTCGCTGCCTTTTCCGTGGCGGTGAGTCTGGTGCGGCACTAGATTCCCACCCTCCCCCTTCTTTGCACGCATGGTTCGACTCATCACTCAACAAGGCACTCTCATTGACTGGCAGGACGAGAAGTCTCTCCCCTTTCCGGACAATCTCGTTTACCTGGACCTGCTGAATCCCTCACGCCCTGAGGAGTTGGAAGCGGAAAAATGGCTGGAGTACCAACTGCCGACGCGTGAGGAGATGCAGGAGATCGAGGAGTCCAGCCGACTCTACAGCGAGAAAGACGCGCTCTACATGACGGCGTGGATTCCGGTGGGCCTGGAGACGTCAGATCCTGATACGACAGCGATCACTTTCGTTGTGGCACCCGATTGTCTCACGACTGTGCGTTATGCGGATCCCCATGCTTTTCGAGTGTTCGCCGATCAGGTCAGGCGACAGTGCGCGACGCCGATCTCGAGTGACGCGGTGTTTCTGCTGATGATGGAGTTGATCGTGGCAAGGATCGCCGATGCATTGCAAACGGTGGAGGCTGATCTGAAGAAGATCGGGCGGGAAGTCTTCGCGCTCGATACCGGTCGGGCGAATGCGGCCACCGAAAAAGACCTGGGTGAGGTGGTGCGGTTACTGGGGCGGCGCAGTGCGCTGGTGGCGAACCTGCGGGAAAGTCTCGTGAGCATCAACCGGATGCTGCAGTATTTCCTCAACAATGCAGCGACGTGGATGCGTGGTGCTTTGGCTGGGCAATTCCGGAGCGTGATGCGCGACGTGAAATCCCTGGATGACTACACCAACCAGCAACAACAAGAGATGACCTTCCTGCTGGAGTCCACGCTAGGGCTGATCAACATCCAACAGAACCAGATCATCAAAATTTTCACCATCGCGAGCGTGCTCTTTCTGCCGCCGACATTGATCGCTAGCATTTACGGGATGAACTTTGAGCACATGCCGGAGCTGCGTCATCCGATGGCCTATCCCATTGTGTTAGGTTTGTTAGTGCTCTCCGCAGCGGCTCCGATTGTGTACTTTAAGCGCAAAAAACTGCTGTAAAATGATCGCCGCAATCTTTCAGTCGTCGGTGCGGCGGATACAGGCACTGCTAGCTTTGGCCTGGCTTGCCTCTCTAGCCATAGTGCTGCGGGGGCCTTCAGCTCGGGATGCTTGGGCCAAGATCCAGACGCTCATGGCTTCGAATGCCGATGCCACCATACCTTGGGAGCTGGATGTGAATGTTGGCATCCAAGCAGCGGCGGCCCTCAATTCCGTGCTGCTGTTGATCCTGATGCTGACAGCGCGCTGGTGGTTGCGACCATGGAAAGCGGAACCCGCCTCGGGCGCAGTGCGGACCAGGGCTAAGTTAAGCAAAGGAGTGATTGTGGGTCTGCTAGGAATCGTGGTGCTCGGCACAGCTCTGCGTGTTCCACTGGCATCCAAGAGTTTGTGGTGGGATGAGTTATGGTCGATCCGTCAATGCGTGCATGGGAGTTGGAAAGCGGATGAAAAAGCGGAGGACCCTGAGGCACTCAAGTTCAGTCCGACGTCATGGAAACGTTGCGCCTTCTATTATCAGAAGCCGACCAACCATGTGCCCCTGTCTCTGCTGCAAAAGACGAGTCTTGATCTGTGGCGGTGGCTGACAGGTGCGCCAAGGCATGAGTTCAGTGATTTGGTGGCGCGCTTGCCTGCCTTGGCGCTCTCAGCGGGAGCAATCCTGCTGACGGGCTGGCTTCTGCTTTCCTGGGGTGCTGGACCGGTGGCGGCACTGGCGGGAGCGCTGCTGCTAGCGGTGCATCCCATGGCGATCCGCTACGGTGTGGATGCACGGGGCTACGCTTTGGTGATGCCACTGGTGTTATCTTCCTTGCTGGCCTGCACTCGATTACTGCGTTTGGCGGGAAGGGACGAGGTGGGCTGGATTTGGTTGGCCATCAATCAGTGCCTCTGGCTTTGGGCCTTTCCGCATGGTCTCCTGGATGTGGCGGTGATGACCTTGTTTCTTGGCGTCTTGTTGGTTAAATCTCAGAGCAATGCTTCTGATCGAGCCGCCGTAAGCCTGCGATTGATCGTGGCGCATCTTTGTTCCGGGCTACTCTTCATCCAACTGTTTTTGCCTTGTGTCTTGCAGGCTCGCCATTGGGCCGGGCAGGAAGGACAGGGGCACACTCTGGATGCGGTCATTCTCAAGGACACAGTCTCGCGTGTGCTGACCGGAGTGCGCTGGCGGGAACCCACCGCAGGCACTGACTTAGGGGTTGGATTACCGCAGTTGGAGACGCTCTGGGGGTCACCCATGAGTGGCATTGTCTTGATCGCGCTTACGGTGACCTTGCTGCTGTGGAATGTTGTGCAGGCCTGCCGAAGGGACACTTCCACTCCGTGGTTGATCGCCGGGCTGCTGTTTTCGGGCATGGCTTTTGCGTTTTCCACCTGGGTTGTCGGCACCTACTACTACAGTCGCTTTGCCATTGCGCTGGTGCCGGTGGTGGTTATCGGCTTGGCATTAGGGTGGGGTTTAAAAACACGTTGGATGAAAGGGGTTCAGGCAGGGGTGTGGATAGCACTGTTGATGACCGCCGTGCGCGGATCTGAGGTGCTTTTGACAAATCCGATTGAACCCATTCGTGATGTGGCGACATGGTTGGAAATTCATGGCGGTGAAAAGGCAAAGGTGCTGGGCTATGGCCATGGGCGCGAGGCGTTGGCGGTGTTCGTCCCGAGATTGCTACCCGTGGATGACGCGGCTCAGATCCAGCAGGCCCTTGCGAATGCAAAGACAGAGGGAACGCCTGTGTATCTGGTGCTCGGGCATTATCATTTCAATCGATCAATGCTGCCGACGGGCTTCCCGATGATTGAAGACACCGCACGGTTCGCTGAGGTGGCACGCTTTGACGGGATTGAATCTGAGAACCATTACTGGATTTACCGGGCACAATCGAAGTGAGTGCGCTTGACGTGCTGGGGCGACGCCTGGCGAATCGATAAAAAGGCTTGCAGCTCCTTGGTTCTTGCGTAGAAACTCAAGACTTGGAAGAGATAATAAGCGAAAACAACAAGCAACGTGCAAAACCTTGGCTGCTCTGGCTAGGCCTATTGGTAGGCTTGATTCCACCAGTGGTCATCGCTGTGACGGCGACGTGCTATGTGCCGAGGATGGATGACTGGGGGTTGGTGATTCAACCCTACTTCAAGTGGATTGATGGTGAGGGTTTTTGGAGTTTTTTAAGGTCCGTTGGCAATGACAGCCGACATGACGCGGTGCAATGGGTTCATGCACTAGTGATCAAGCAGTGGAGCTGGAATCCAGTGCTTGAGTCTCTGCTGTGTGTGGGGCTCGGCGGAGTCGCTGTGGCGGTCACAGTGGATTGGTGGACAAAGCGCCAAAAGTTCAGTTATGCGGAAGTGGTGGCAGGCCTGCTTGGAGTTTTTCTGATGTTGTCGCCTGCGCAGTGGATGAATTGGTCATGGGGCATTCAGCTATGCTACATGATGCCAGTGGCTGCAACGCTGCTTATGCTTTGGGTGCTGAACCAAAACGGGTTATTCAGTATTAGAGTGATGTTTGCGATTCTGCTATCCTGGATCGCCGTCTTTTCTTTTGCGAATGGGTGGTTGGCGGTCGTTTTAGGAGGCGCTCTCTTACTTTGGAAAGTGGCTCAGAAAAAATGGCCTCGAGCCGGTATCGTGGCTGTCATGACTTGGCTGGCCAGTTCTGTCTATGCGGGGTGGGTCTATGCGAAGGGGTGGCCTAAGTCTAAAGGGATCGGCGATTCAGGGTTGTTCACCACTCTGATCAATGAACCTCTCACTGCCGCCTCATTTTTTGCCAAAGTTCTGGGAGCACCTCTATCAGATATCTATGTCACGGCGGCGCGTTCGGAACGTGTGGCTGTCCAAGATTGGGTTTCGGTAGGCGTGACAGTCGCCGCATTAGCGGTTTTGGCAGCTAGCCTGCTGCATCTCTGGCGCAGGCGTTCAAGCCTCAGCGAAAACGAAGTGGCCCCATGGATCATGCTTGTCTTGCTCGGCCTGGGCAATACCATGGCCGTCACCCTGGCGCGGATGGGAGAAGGAGGACATGGTCCTTTCCACTCACGCTACCCTGCCTTCACGGGGTGGTTTTTCCTCGGGCTTTTCGGCTTGTTAACGCTAACACAAGGCCGCCGTTGGCGGCGTGTCACCATCCTGTCTCTAGTTCTAATGGGAATTGGCGCCGCGTTTGGAACAGCACAGGGGTGGATGGATGTTGAGCGTATGAAGCGTCACGGTTACTCTATGGAGGCGGCCGTAGCGCTTCGAAAAGTAGCGCCTGAACCTGTCTTTTTAGCGGCGACGCGGCCGTGGAACACACACCAAAACGTCGGATTGCTCGATAGGTTGGAATTGGAGGGTTTGTTGCATGTCAAAACGATCGCTTCAGAAAATGTGAGCGATGTTCCACAAGCTTCAAAGGAAGGCGTTAAGGGACAATTGACCGGAGCGGAGGCAGTCAAAGGAGGGGTGCGAGTGATCGGCTGGGCTTTCAATGCGCAAACGCTTGGTCCGGTTAAAGCAGTAGCGCTTTCTTATCAAACTCCCGGGGGTGAGGAAAAATGGTTGGGTATAGCTTCGCGCTTTACGGTCATGCACAACAAAGCGGAGAAGGAGGGGGCGCGCGTGCACGAGGACCGCATTGGATGGGTCTATGAGCCGTTGAGTGGAGAGGAGAGAACTTTCATGGTAGCTGCGCCATTGGGTCTCAAGCGGCGTGAACTGCCTAATGGTGAAGTGATGATCCGTGCCTACGCGTTTGATCCGTTGAAGGGTCTTGTAACACCGCTGTCTGGGACCAAGTCCGTGATCTTACCCAAGCTAGACGTTGCCACCCCCCCGTGAATAACATGAACCGAATCACCGCTTTTCCCCTCGACGACTATTTGGCTCATCAGACAGAGCTTGATGAGGCTGTGAATGGAGTGCTGCGGAGGGGCGTTTACATCTTGGGCCAGGAAGTCGCCGCTTTTGAGGAAGAATTCGCCGCATTCGTGGGTGTGGATCACGCGATCGGCGTGGCAAATGGAACCGATGCCATCGAGCTGATGCTGCGGGCCTTGGAGATAGGACAAGGGCATCGGGTAGTGGTGCCTTCGCATACGGCCGTCGCCAGTGCCGCGGCCATTGTTCGTGCAGGAGCGGAGCCCATCTTTGTCGATGTCGAACCGGTGACTCAGACCCTCTGTCCAGCCGCTTTGGAAGGGCTGCTCAGCTCGGATCACGGTGCCAATGTGCGTGCGGTGCTCGCGGTGCATCTTTATGGTCACCCATGTGACATGGAGGCCCTTCAAAAGATCTGTGCTCGGCATGGCATCACGCTCTTGGAGGATTGCGCGCAGGGACATGGTGCCGAGTATCAAGGGCGGAAAGTGGGATCGATTGCGCGGGCCGCAGCCTTCAGTTTTTACCCCACGAAAAACTTGGGAGCGGTGGGTGATGGGGGAGCTGTGGTGACCTCTGACAAAGAGCTCGCGGAGCGCATTCACATTCTGCGTCAATACGGCTGGGTTGGGCGGTACATCAGTGACTATGAGGGTGTCAATAGCCGCCTGGACGAGCTTCAAGCCGCCATTTTGCGGGTGAAGTTACGTACTCTGCCACAGCAACTCGAGAAGCGCCGAAGTCTCGCTGACTGGTACCGTGGCCAAATCCATGCGGGGTATCCGGTGCGGTTGCCTGAGGTGAAGCCGCATTGTCTGCATGCATGGCATCTCTTTGTGGTGCGCAGTGACCAGCGGGATGAGTTGCATGCTCACATGACTGAGTTGGGCGTGCCGGTAGCCATTCATTATCCACAGCCCATTCATAGGCAGGCAGGCTACGCGGCTTATGCGGCTCAAAGTCCAGCGCTTCCTACAACAGAGCTCCTGGCAAGAGAGGTCCTCACATTACCTTTGCATCCTTATTTGAAGACCGACAGTCTCGAAAAAGTGACGTCTGCTCTGTTGGCTTTTGAGCCGAAACAGCTCGATCTTACGGCAACGAATCAGAACACTCTGGAGGCTGATCATGTCTGAAAATGCCGTCTCTCCGGAAGTGAGTTTTGTAGTGCCGCTATACAATACAGGCCAGGCATTGGAGCCCTTATTGCAGGCCTTCAAAGATCTCAAAACAGACCTCAGCTTTGAGTTAGTCCTGGTCAACGACGGCAGTCCCGATGGCACCGGTGAGAGGGTTCCGGAACTCATCAAGAACATGCCGATCCCCGTTGTGTTTGTCGATCTAGCACGGAATTTTGGCGAACATGCCGCTGTCCTGGAGGGCTATCGTCAGGCCAGTGGTGAGTTCGTGGTCAATCTTGACGATGATTTGCAGAATCCGGTCAGCGAGGCCTTAAAGCTGGTTGAACATCTGAAGCAATCGAAGGCAGATGTGGTGTATGGGCGGTATGAGGAAAAGAAGCACCATTGGTTTCGCAATCTGGGCAGTTCCATGACGAATCAGGTGGCGAGTTGGCTACTTGGTAAGCCAAAAAAGTTGTACCTGTGCAGTTTCCGGGCGTTGCGCCGAGGATTGGTTGAGGATGTCACTCGTTATTCCGGCCCTTATCCCTACATTGATGGGTTGATCCTGGGTGCGACCCAAAGAATTGAAACACGACTCGTGCTTCATGAGGAGCGTCACACAGGCACGAGTGGCTACACCTTCCAAAAACTCGTGAGGCTCTGGATGAATATGTTTTTCAATTTCAGCATCATGCCGCTGAGAGTCTCAAGCATGCTTGGAGGAGCGCTGTGTGTGACAGGCCTCATGGTTCTGTTCCTGGTCATATTGGAACTGCTGATTCTTGGGACTCGCGCTCCCGGTTGGGCTTCCTTGATGGCGGCTGTGTTCGTCTTTTCAGGGGCGCAACTGATCATGCTGGGGGTCATAGGTGAGTACCTCGGACGTGCTTACATGACTGTATCCGGGAAGCCTCAAGCATTGATCCGGCACCGGCTGCAGCACATTCCAACCAGATGATAAGCCTGAGATGACCACGCAAGTACTTCAGATTCAGAAAGGTCCGTTCGTTGAAATCTCGCCGGAAGCGCAGGTGGGTTTTGGCTGCTCGTTTGGAAGTCATTGCTTTGTTCACAAAGGCGCGGTGGTGGGTGCTGACGTACACATCGAAGGAGGTGTCATCTTGCATGAAAATGTGGCGATTGAGGACGGAGTTGAGATCGGCGCGAATGTGGTATTCGTGCGCCCTCGAAACACGAACGGCGCGCCAGTTACCCTGATTTGCCGGGGGAGCCAAATCGGAGGAAACGCGACTTTGGCCGCAGGAGTGACCGTTGGTGAGCAAGCGTTGGTGGAGCCTGGTTCCGTCGTGCTGAATTCAGTCCAGCCATACGCGATCGTCGCGGGGAATCCAGCCAAGGTGGTTGGGTTTAGGGGTGCAAGTGTGGCTGTCAAGACGGCCTCCCAAGCAACGCCCGCCGTTCAAGGACTGGGCATGCTTTGTCGCGTGCGTGGGGTACGCCTTTTTGAGCTTCCATTCATCAGTGATCCTCGGGGGAATCTGACGGTGGGTGAATTTGAGAAAACCATCCCTTTTCGGCCTCTCCGCTATTTCATCACCTTTGATGTTCCTAATGCGCGCATCCGGGGTGAGCACGCTCACCGTGAGTGTGAGCAATTCTTGATTTGTGTGCGGGGGTCATGTGCGGTCGTCGTTGATGATGGGCAACAGCGGGAAGAAATCCTTCTGGATCGGCCCACCCTTGGGATCTACGTGCCTCCAATGATTTGGGCCACCGAGTACAAACACACGAGCGATAGCACTTTGATGGTGTTTGCATCTGAATACTACGATCCCGAGGATTACATCAGAAACTACGCAGAGTTCACCACCCTGATTGGGAAGGGGCAATGACTTTCATTCAAGAATCGAGCGGAGGTTCTATGATGCGAATATCAGCGAGGCTAGGCGATGCCTTAACTTGCCAAGATAGCCTATACAATAGGTCGTTCTTAACTCACTGAAAATCACTGTTCCGATGGTGGCGTCGCTCGCAACGGAGCCTGCGGCTGATACTTGTAACAGTGCAGACAATGGAGTTCCTCGGGTGCCCAGAAGGTTTGCAAATGGTGGAATTTGCCCGAGTGCTCGACCATGTTCATGATGCCAGTGCTAATCGAGCGAGCCAACTGGCGGTGGCCCACAATGACGTAGAGCTCCCCCTTTTGCCGTTCTACTTCGGCGATGAGCTTGTGCAGTTCGTTTGCTCTCCTGACATGGGTATCTCCGCGGGGGTCATACAGAGTGATGTAGCGCCAAAGGTAAACAGTCCAGACCTTGGAAGGTGTTTTATCATGGAGCGTCTCATGGCGACCTCGGGTGATTTGAAAAGCACCGCGATGGTCCTCGTAAGCTTGATGACACATGAGTGCTGATGCTGGGTGTGTCAGGGTCGCGAATGAGGCAGGAAGTGCGAATCCAAGCACCGCGCAAACGATGGCCATTAAGGAACAAGAACGGTGACGGATGGCATGCGAGTTTGCGCGCGAATTCCAGAACGATTTCGCCTTCTGGAAAAGCGAATCAACTCCTAAACTGGCCAGAAAGGAAAGGGGAAAGATAAGAAAGAGAAAGTACCAAGATATCCATTCTGCATCAATGACATAACGGAAAAACCAAGCGCCAAAAATGGCTGAGATATAGAAAGACAAATTGATTGTAGCGAGCCACGGTTGACGTCTTGCCATGTCGATCAGACCTAAAGCGAGAAGCGAAGCGAGGGCAACTAGCTCAGCGCTTGTTTGCAACGGGCGGATTTTGAGTTGTTGACTGAGAACCACTTCGGTCGGGTTTTCCTTTTCCTCAATGTGCCAAGGCATGCCCGTGAAGATACCGCTGATGGAGTTGTCTAACCATAGCCGGCCCATGGGGCGACCTGAAAGCTGGATCAAGTGTTCTTTAGCATCTTTAACCTGGAGAAGACAGGGATAAACAAGGTTGATGAAAAGGCCTGCGGCGATGACGTTGGCTACCAGCCAGCGCCATGCCGTTCCGGCGCGACTCTCGGTGGACATCATTTGAGTTTGACAGAGTTTGCCCCAACAGATCCACATGAGAAGCACTATGTTGGCTGCTGCCAGTGGGTACATCACGCCTTTCCAAGAGTACATGCACAAAAACTCGGCCAGCCCAAAGGAGAGCCACCAACGCCACTTGCCTGATCGCAATGCGATGAATCCTAACCAACAACAAACGATGAGGAAAAACAGCATCATGGTGTACCCACGAGCCTCGGTTGAGTATCTCAGGTGCCAGGGGTGGAGGGCCATCAGGGCAGTTGCGGCTAGGCCAGCGATCGGTCGCCCAAGCCAGCGTAACATTCCTGCTAAGGCAACCAAGGAAGCCAGTCCGGCAGCGAAAGGGGGTAGTCGTGAGATGGTTTCGTCGAAAGCGTCAGGCGGTAGATTCCTGAACCAGCGCCAAGTCGTCAAAGTGGCCCTTTGTGCCAAGCTAAAGAGGTAATGATTGCCACAGGTGCGGTCGTCGAATGCGGTGTTTGTCCAGGAAACCGGCTTGTGAACCAACGCCCCTTGGGGTTCTGCAGGGTCAACTGGCACATGCTTGCCGTAAACATAGGGCGCGATAGCCCAGCCTTCATCTCCCCAATAAGACAAACTCATTTTCGGCCATCGCAGCATGCCTGCGCTGATGCATAGAATCATCAGGAGTATCCAGAACGCCTTGTCATAGCGCTGACTGGATCGGCCAAGCGTGATCACATACTTGGCTGGTTGGCCTTTCCCCCACCAACGCACGGTTCCAAGCAGACAACTGATCAGCAGTAGATGAATCAACGTGCCATACCACAGTCCCACGTTGAGAAAGGTCTTGAAGCTATGCCTTTGGTTTGCGGCGATGTCCTTGAACCATGAAGTGTCACTTGGACGCTTCAAGTCACCAAAATACTCAAGGAGGAAGAGGCCGCTGACGAACAAGATTCCCCACAAGATTTGGGTGGCTAAGGGGAGAGCGAGAAAGCCTGCCGCAGCGCGACGCCAAGCCGAAGATGGGTGCAGTTTCGAATTTGAATCCGAGTGGATATGCATCAAAGGAGGCGGTGCGACCAGCCATTCTTACGGGGAAATGATGCGAAATCAATGGTTTATATTAATTAACAGATAAGATTATTCTCAGTATTTGACCGGAGGGCTTGTTCCGGTGGCATTGACCCCAAATTGACCAAGAGAATTTCAGCCATGCGTACTTTGTCCGACTTTCTTAATTTTCGAAGCATTGCTAGCAGGGTTTCCATCAGTAACCTGTCCCGTTCCGTGAGTTCTTCCCCTTCGTTGACAAGATCAGTGATGGCGATTTCTAGGTCAGCGATGCTATGGCCTGGATCCAAAGCAATGAAATTGCGACCCGGTTCCACTTCGACGAGTTTTACAAAGGGAATTCTGAAATACGCGGAAACAAAAACGGTGAGGATCAGACCGTTATGTTGTCCCACGGGGACAATCTCGATAGGCAGTCGATCGGAATGCTGTGATTGAGCGGTATCGACAGCACGAACGATGGCGATGCTGCGATCCTCATCCAAGCTCTGCAGCAGTTTCAATGTGGACTCAGGCAGGGTGATGGTCACAGCCCGCCTAGGAGTTTCAAATTTGGCGGGTCTGCCGACTCTGGTTTGATTGGGCATGGACTGAGGTGAAGCGAGATCATGATTACTTGCGAGGAACAGAGCGAAGCAATCTTTCGGCGGCAAACTATCTCCATAGAAATGAGAATAAATTTGGTTTTATGATTGTGATTCGTTAACCTCTGCCTCATTTGCAAGAACACACGAAACTGACGACAGTTGGCCGTTTGCCGTGTCAGTGCGCATCGGAGAATGGCTAAGGAGGGTGTCCGTGGCCTAAGGTGAGTTTTGCAAGTTCACCAGAAGAATCTCAGCATGGCTCGTTTGGCGATTGCGTCGCAGATGACGGATGGTTGAAAGCAATTCGTCAAGGATTTCCTGCTCATCTTGTGGATTGGGCTCTTTGGAATCCAAAAGATCCTGAATGGCCAACTCCAGTGCGGCAAAGTCCTGCTCGCTGTCAACCGCCAGGAGAAAGCGTGTGGGAGCGACTTCAACAAGGTGAAGGAAAGGTATTTTTGATAGTACTGGGCAAGGGCCCACAATGATGAGACCGCTTTTGCGCCCGACATCCAAGATTTCCACTCGTGAAGAACTGACCTTGTCTGCCTTCAGATGGTTGGTAAGTTTAACAATGGCTAGTCCCCTATCGGGGCTGATTTGCTCCAATTGGCGCAAGGTACTCTCCGGCAGTGTCACGGTTACGGGCCGACTCGGTTCGTTGTATTTGGGTGGACGCCCTCCAGTATTTCTGTGTGGCATAGGCTGTGGCTCAAGATCGCAATCAACTTCGGTTCAGTAACTCGCAAATGGCATCGAATTGTGATGGAAGAATAGGTGTAAGGCACCATTTGTCCATCGCTATGCCATGGGAAACGTGCATCATCGATAAATTCGTGCAATGTGGGTCTGCGTACATGCAATAAATTGATGCTTTATCGTCTAAAGCATAAGTTTAGACGTAATTTGTCCTGAGGGGCTGCCAAACAGAAAGGCGAAGCTCACTGCGACTGCTTTGCTGAGTAGGTCGTTGCCTGTGCCTCTGCCGCTTATTCTAAGGTAGCAGCAGAAGCTTCATTTTTGAGGTCCGACTGAACTCTGAAACGCCGAGTCCCAATAAACTGCGGGTGATTTAAATGCCGGAAATGACACAGACGAGAACCGCGTTTTGGTGTATGAGCCTTGAGGGCTTCTTGCTTTCCCATCTTTGACCCAATGAACGACCTCCAAACATCCCGCCGACACTTTCTCCGCGCCTCAGTGCTGACCAGCGCTCTCTTTGGTGCTGAAAGGTCGTTGTCCTCGGCAGAGACTCGGAAAGTCGCAGAAAACGCGGGAACGGCGCGCAACGTGATCTTGATGGTGAGCGATGGCATGAACCATGGCGCGCTTTCACTAGCACGGCAGTATCAGGGGGCAGTTTTGCAAAAAGAACCTCATTGGATAACGCTCTACCGTGAGAGACCCGTGGTGCGCAGTTTGATGGAGACTTTTTCCGCGAACAGTTGTGTGACGGACTCGGCGGCGGCGGCCAGTTCGTGGGGTGGAGGCAAACGCGTTAACAACGGCGTGCTGAATGTTTTGCCGCAGGGGGGGGAAGTGACGACGTTGCACCAGAAGCTGCAAAAGTCCGGCCGCAAAACGGGACTGGTAACAACCGCGACCATCACCCACGCCACGCCCGCAGGTTTTGCCGCCAACGTGGACAGTCGAGCCGATGAGGAAGGCATCGCCCAACAGTATCTGGATCGGCGCGTGGATGTGTTGCTGGGAGGCGGGCAAAAGTTTTTCAGCGAGGCGATGCGAGCACAGTATGGAATGGCGGGTTATGACGTGTTTACCCGGCGCAGTGCGCTGATGAACGCCAGTCATGAGGCCCTGAAGCCCATGCTGGGACTCTTCTCCGATAGCCATATGCCTTTCAGTCTGGACCGGAATCAGGTGGAAAAAATCGCTGAGCAAGTGCCAACGCTCGCGGAGATGAGCCGTGCTGCTCTAGGGCGCTTGAGTCAGGCTTCCGATGGTTTTTTTCTGCTGATTGAAGGCGCTCGCATTGATCATGCGGGGCATGCCAATGATGCGGCGGCTTCGGTTCATGACCAGATCGCCTTCGACGATGCCATTGGGGAGGTGCTCGCGTTTGTGGAAAAGCATCCCGACACACTGCTGATGATCACGACGGATCATGGCTGCGGGGGCATCCAAATGAACGGTGTCAGCGCAAAGGCTGACCAGGGTTTTGGACCGGGCCTTTACAACGCGAGCAACCACTACTTTGATCGCTTGCAGGGTTTTTCACGCTCGCTTGAATGGCTGAAGCAAAATGGCGTTGATGGTCTCAGTGGAGAAAAACTGGGGGTGGCTTTGAAGCAGTTCACGGGCTTGGAACTCTTGCCGGAAGAAATCAAGTTAGCCCAGGGGCTGAAGGCTGCTTGGCCCGACATCATCAAGAGCCACACGGGTGTTGGCTGGACCAGTGGTAATCATACGGGCGAGCTTGTGGAGTTCTGCGCTTATGGCCCAGGGAGCCAACGCTTTCCGGCTTTCCTGCGCAACTTTGAGGTGCATGACCTCATTCTACAGGCGTTGGATTTGAAGGCTTAACCAAGCTCCTGCACAAAAGTACCGGAACCCGTGACATCCCGGCAAGAAACCGGCTTCTTTCATGACGTTATAAAGGGATGAAGTTACGCTGCTTTTTGCTTGTTGCCGTCTGCGGACCTGCGTGGTCAGTGGAACCCAAGTCCAACGCTCAGGCCATTGCCGGTACGGACCAAGTCCAAAAAGTGATCGAGACTTTCAGTGGCCGTGGCACCCTGGCCGATGACACGCCGCCCACCTCTCCCGAAGAGGCGGTGAAGCAATTTCAAGTCCGTCCGGATTTGACGGTGGACCTGATGGCGGCGGAACCCGCTGTGGAGCAGCCTTTGTATGCGAGTTGGGATTCCAAGGGTCGCATGTGGGTGACACAATACCGCCAGTATCAGTTTCCGGCGGGGCTCAAAATTGTCAGCTATGACTCCCACTTGCGGGCCAAGTTTGACAAGGTGCCGCTGCCACCGCCACGGGGTGAGAAAGGCGCGGACAAGATCACCATGTTTGAGGATACCGATGGCGATGGCGACTTCGACAAACACACAGATGTCATCACTGGATTGAACATCGCCAGTGCGGCCTTGACGGGCAGTGGCCGCATTTGGGTTTTGAACCCGCCCTATCTGCTGAGCTACGAGGATGCCAACGGAGATGGACTGCCGGAAGGGGATCCGGTGGTCGAACTCAGCGGGTTTGGTCTGGAAGACACCCATAGTGTGGCGACCAGCCTGCAATGGGGAATGGACGGGTGGCTATATGGGGCGAATGGCAGCACGACGACAGGCAATGTCAGCAGTGCGAACAGTAAAAATGTGAAATGGGAGGGACAATGCATCTGGCGCTATCACCCGAAAAAGAAGCTGTTTGAGATCTATGCGGAGGGCGGTGGCAACACGTTCAGTCTGGACATCGACAGCAAAGGGAGGGTGTTTTCTGGCACCAACAATGGCAACACGCGGGGCATGCATTACGAGCAGGGTAGCTATGGTATCAAGGGCTGGGGCAAGCACGGGCCTCTGACCAATCCCTATGCGTTCGGTTACTTCGAGCACATGAAGCATGAGGGGGATAACAAACGTTTTCCGCAAGCCTTCACGATTTATGAGGGTGGCCTACTGGGCAGCGCGTATGAGGGGAAAATCATCGCTCCTAACTCGCTGGCTAACATTGTCTACGTGAGTGAGCGGATGTCTGATGGATCGTCATTCAAAACGAAGGATGAAGAACTGCTGATGTCCTCACCAGATCGGTGGTTTCGTCCTGTGTGGTCGGGTGTGGGCCCCGACGGCGGCTTCTACATGGTGGACTGGTATGACACACGGTTGAGCCACGTGCGTCCGATCGATGATTGGCACAAGACAAGCGGTCGAGTTTACCGGGTGAGGCCTGCGAGTGGCGCCCCCAAACTCAAGCCCTTTGATTTGAGTAAAGCCAGCGGTGAAGACTTGCTCGGTTACTTGAACCACGCCAACGAGTGGTTCCGGAAGCAGGCGGTGCTGGAAATTGGGTGGCGGCAGATGAAGACGTTGATCCCGAAGCTCAAGGCACTGCCGCTGACCATGGAAACGCTCTGGGCTTTGGAGGCGCTGGAGGCAGTGGAGGAACTTCCGCTACAGCACGCTGATCCGTATCTGCGGCGGTGGGCGGTGAAGATGGTGGGCGAACAGCAACGGAGTGAGGCCTCTCAGTTAGGCGCGTTGGCAAAAACCGAGCCGCATCTCGAGGTGCGCGCACAACTGTTAGCAACGGCGAAGAAATTGAAAGCGGAGCATGCGCTGCCGATATTGTGGGGGGCTGCCGTCGAGGACTCGAGTGGGCATCTGCCGCTGCTGGCATGGTGGGCTTTGGAGTCAAAGGCTGAAAAAGAGCGCGCAGAGGTGTTTGCGTTTTTGCATTCGGACGCCGCCTTTTTGCAGACAGCACTGTTCCGCGAT
>JBIIUD010000124.1:0-6929 GCA_044340175.1 Verrucomicrobiaceae bacterium | reverse complement strand
AATGGCGTGACTTCCAGCCAAGCACTCCGTTTCTCGCCTCCAGCCGCCCCTCTGACGAAGCCTTGCGCAAGGTCGAGACCCATCTGGCGCAAGAGCAACAACCCGTCGCCCAGGGGGCAACCTCCGGCCACCAGACCTACCATGGTGGAGGCGTGGGTAACATGCTGCTGATGTATTGGCTGCTGTCCGGCAATCGCAGCAGCTACACGCCAGGAGCCGGTTTTCAACGCGCCCAGACTCAACAACAAGGCTGGCAACAAACGCTCAATACCCAACGTCAAACCGTGAATGCCCATGCCGCTGCGAATCCCGGTTACCAGCGTCTGGTTGAGCAAAGCAACCGCACCGGCACCCCCATCAAAGCAGGCTCCTCCGTTCGCGGTGGCTTCGGCTCCAGCAGTGGCTTCAGCTCCTCCGCTTCCTAGCCTGAATGATTCATGAGCCAGTCATCTCCTTCCATTCGCCTAGAACGCAGCCCCACACGGGCCAACTGGGTACAACGCGTCGAGGCCTCCGGCTTGGTCTGGCATGGGCAGGGTGCGGACGCTTATTGGAATGAGACTGAGCACCTGGCGCTGACGCTCCAGGCCGCCGAAACCCTGGAGGACGCTGCCAACGAACTGCACGCGCTCTGTCTGGATGCCTGCGAAACCATCGTGGCTCGCGATTGGTGGCACAAATTAGGCCTTCCAGAACCCATCGCCGAAGTGGTGCAAGCCTCCTGGATCAGTCAGGACTTTTCGCTTTACGGTCGGTTTGATCTGGCCTGGGATGGCAGCGGCTCCCCCAAACTGCTGGAATACAACGCTGACACTCCCACTTCCCTGCTGGAAGCCGCGGTCATCCAGTGGGATTGGCTGCAAGACTGCTACCCCCGGGATGATCAACTCAACTCCCTGCACGAAGCCCTCATCGAGCGCTGGACCAGCCTTCCTGATCCGTTCATTCATCTGGCCTGTGCCTGGCAGTTGCCTGAGGATCGCCAAACCATTGCTTACCTCGCTGAAACTGCCGAGCAAGCCGGAAAAAACGTCCAGCTTCTGGACATAGCGGAGATCGGCTTTTCACCCACAGGCCGCTTCACAGACAACCACGAACTGGTGATCGACCGCCTTTTCAAGCTCTACCCTTGGGAGTGGATGATCAAAGAGCCCTTTTTTGGCGAGATCAGCCTGGAGCGCGCCCGCTTTTGCGAGCCTGCCTGGAAAATGATGCTGTCCACCAAAGCCCTCTTGCCCATCCTGTGGGAGCTGAATCCCGGCCATCCCAATCTCCTCCCCGCCGCCCGTTCCTGCGCAGAGCTCCGCAGCATGGGAGCTAACCAGTGGATGGAAAAACCCAGCTACGGTCGCGAAGGCGGCGGCATCACTTGGTTCGAAGACGGCCATTTGATCGCTCAAGGCAACGGTCCCCCAGAATCAACCGACATGATCTACCAACAGCGCAGCCCTCTCTTCCAAGCCAGTGACCGCCATTTCGTCTGGGGCCTGTGGATGGTGGGCGACCGCTGCCGCGCCCTCTCCGTTCGGGGCGATCCCTCACCCATCACTGGCAATCTCAGTCGGTTCTACCCCCACCGGATTCGGTAATCCCATGTTTAAACCGGCCCTTAGCTGGTAAGGCCAATGCCACTCGCGGGTTACGGTTGACCTTTGCGGATCTCCCTCATTCCGTTGCTGTAATCCAGCATCAATCCGATATTGCCGAGGGGCTCGATCGCATGACCCAGGCCCTTGCCTCCAGCCCCTGCTGAGTCCGTGCTGGTGGTAATCGAAAGGCTTGAGAGCTTGATCGATAACCCACTGGGCAACCCAAACGATGTTGGGTCATACGCCGTTCCTTTCCTCAGCCTCATACCAGCTCGGGCCAAACGCGGGTTGATGGGAAGTTGATCCACCCCCGTCGTGCGCCCCGTGAACAGAGCCTGATTCGTGGCAATACTCCCAGTGAGCGACGCGATGACGACGTATTGACTGCCCACTGGCTCCACATCCACCCTTTGGATCGTTAGGATTCTCGCCCCATCCGCGCCTTCGGCAAAGTCGCCCTCCCGCAGCAGCACGTGATTGCGATCAAACGGATTCACCAGAATGAGCGCCACATCATTGGCCGCGGTGACCTTGGTGCCCTTGAACTGAGCTAAAAGGATCACCTGACCATGCCGTAGGGACCAGAATCTCAAAACACGGCTGATGGTGACACCGGGATAATCCGTTGCGTTGAGCGGCTCGCCCTTTCGCCAGACCTTCCCCAAACCCGCACGATAAATGCCCTCGTTGTTCGTTGTAGTGACTCCCGTGCCACTCAGTATGGTTTTAAACGTGCTCTGAAAATCGTGGGACAACGAGATGGCTACGAAACTGCTGTATTTGACTCCCACACTCGCCTCATCACCCGACCGTGCAACCAAGCCCGGTCCGGCTATGTCACGCTTCCAGAATAGAGCCCGGTTGGTGCTGCTATTCAGAACTCCTGGAGGAGTGCCGGGCCCAGGCACCAGAGTCGCCCCCCAAGCGATCGCTTTTTTCATCAGGCTGATCCGCGGCGTTATCTCGCCGTAGCGGATGTCAGAGCCTGCTGGGGTGACATCCTTTTCACCAATGCCCACAAGTTGATCAACACTCGGCACATAAAACACGGCTCCGCTGTCATTGGTGGCATTGACCGGCGCGGCGGGTGCTGACTTGCGCTTGACCACACTGGCTAGCGCTCCGCTGCCATCATAGTCCTGCACCACCTCCTGAAACGAACTGATGGCCGTGCCTCCCAAAAAGCTGCCACCATAGACCACATTCTCTGACAGGAGCCGAGTGGAACCCGCCGGGGCTCCGATGAATAGAGCAGCATCGTTGGCGGCAGTGATGCCCGGACCGCTCACCGTACCGTTAAAGATCATGTCACCATCATCATTGAACATCGGCGACCTCCCCGTCTTGAACAAAGCTCCCCCGATGTCGCTACCCACACGTGCCTGCAAACGATGAACGCCAATCCGCTGCGCCCACACCCCGACATTGGCCGTGCCCGCCTCACTCAACGTGCTCATGTAAGCCACATCTCCAAGGTTGTTGATCACAGGAGCGCTCAGGGTACGATACTTGGCCCCACCCGCCTCCGGTGCCGGCTCTCCCTTGGCAGCAACAGCCGTCAGCGGACGAGCCGTCGTGCGCCCCTGAAACAAATAAGCCTTCCCTGCATTGCCACTCCGAGTGTCATCCAATGAGGCACCCACCAAGACTTGGTTCCCACTGATCGCCACCGCACCACCAAAGTTGACCGTACTGTCAGTCGCCGGCGGTGAAATCTCATCACGAGCAGCAGAACGCACATCATACAAAAACACTTCCCCATATCCAGGGATGCCAATGGCGGCCATATCTTCAGAGAGCGCAAGACAGGTGCCAAAACGATCTCCGGGAGATGCCGAACCCGCAGGCAAAGTGAACTTGCGTAGCTGCAGTCCAGTCGATACCGAAAAAAGATAGGCTGACCCCCGCTCAGCGTCATCCGATGGGGCACCAACCAGTACGGAATTGCCGAACACGGAAACACTATCCCCAAATCGATCTCCAGCTGCACCATCTGCGGCAACAAGCTTCCTCAACTGCGTATGGCCAACGGAATCAAAGACGTACGCCGTTCCCCCCCCACTAGCCCAAGCACCCACCACTGCCAAGCTGCCATTGAGACTCACACTACCTCCAAACTGCATGCCGGGGGTGCCATCACTCGGCACCAACTTGGCCAATTGAGTGCCTGTGTTGATGTCAAAAAGGAAAGCCGCACCCGTGGAGCCAGCCACTCCGGTGTTGCTGCCCTGAGCACCAATCAAAGCCAAATGACCATGCAAGGCCACCGCACCGCCAAAAAAATCCAACGCCGCCCCACTAGAATCCACCAACTTGCGCAACTGCCTTCCCGTCACCGCATCAAACACGTAGGCAGCTCCCACATTGCCACTCGAAGAAGGTGCTCCCACAAGGATTCGATTTCCGCTCACCGCCACGGAGCTCCCGAACCAGTCCGAACTGGCAGCATCCGGAGCCTTCAGCAGCCGCTGGAAAGCTCCCGTCTTGGCCGAGAAAACCGAAACCGTTCCGGCATTCACAGCCACCTCATCACTTCTGGGCTCTCCCACCACGACATAGGACGGGGACATAGCCACGGAATCGCCAAACCAATTGTCACTCGGTGTCACCGTGGTCCGGCTCACCAACTCCAATTGCGCACTCAGGGGTGTTAAGGCAGCAAAAAAGCTGAGGGACAAGATGGATCTGAGAATGAAGGGATGGTTTGACATAACTAAAGGGGATGAAACTCGTCAAGGAACCGACCGCCTAGTATTGTGATTTCGATCAAACTTTGCTATGGGCCAAATGGCCCATGCGACACGATTACCTCACCCTCCCATCAACGCCCGCAAAGCTCCTGTCCGCGTTTCTGCACCGGTTTTACAGAGAATGCTGGCCACATGCTTTTTGATGGTGCTGGGCGAACACTCCAAAATGATGGCGATCTCCTTGTTGCGCTTGCCCTCCAGCATCCATTGGAAAACCTCTCTCTCACGGGGTGTGAAAGGCGGGTCCACCAACAAACGAGTGCCCTCCAGTAATTCCTTAACCCCATCACGAAATCCTTTGGCTCGCAAATGCTGCACCAATGGCTGTACCGTCCACTTGAGCCGCTCAAACCAGTAGCGCTCCAACTCCGTGAAGCTGCGCTGGTGTCGACCTACAACCACGACAAAGAGGCTTTCCATTTGTTCGGGCTTCTCATCAACCTCAACGGCCATCAGCTCCGCGGCCCCCAATGGCACACACACTTCCATTCGAAACGGATTGCCATGCCAAAGCCGCTCTGATAGCACATCTGCAGGCGAAAAGACCGACGTGACCTTGGATTTCATCGCCAGCTTGACGAATGGATTGAACTGACGCTGCACCGCCACCGATTGCCCTAACTTCATCATATCGATCGGCTGCAGGGTCGCCAGCAGGGGCTCGTCTTCCGGGGTCAACAACCTCAAACTCCGCGGCTCTTGCACCCAAAAATTGCTATCCGTCCCAAGCCAGCAACTCGCCAAACGCAACACCTCCAAGCGAGCCTCCGTCAGTGAATGAACCTCCAGCATTCGCCCAGCTAACTCCGACAACTCACGTTCGCGTTTTTGGCCAAAGATTAAGGGGCGCGTGGTCATCTTGTTAAATGATGATTTAACCTACCAAATATGTTTTCTATTTCCAGAATTTTCTCCACCCATTGCATGATAGAGAAACCGCGCCTTCCTTCATACCCCACTTGATCCTTGGCCACAGCATGCTCCTTATATCCCGTTAATCCATGATTCCAAGTGCTGGGTGATCAGTCACCCCCCATGAATGGCCCGCCTCAGCAGTCGTCTTTTTTCTCCATGTCGTCTCCCCAAAAACGTCCTTTCAATCGTCACCGCCCGGGTGCCCCGCGACCTCCTTCCAGCGGCGACACGTCACGCGCCCCTTCCCGTCCCGCCTACGCTCCTCGCCCCCGTACCAACGTCCCACCCCCAGAAGGCAGCGAGAACTGGCCCACACCTTGGGCACAGCTCAAATACATTACCTTCAATCCCGCCATCTTTCCCAACATGGTTGGCGCTACGTCCCCTGACGCCACGGCTGGCGATCTCGTCAATGTCTATGATCGCAATGGTGAACCCTTCGGCGCGGGTTTCCTCAACCCGCGCGCCAAGGTCCCCCTGCGCGTGCTTTACCACGGCAAAGGCCTTTTCAGCGAAGCCGAACTCGACGCGACCCTCCTCTCTGCGATACGCCTCCGGCGCGACCAACTCAAACTCGACGCTGTCAGCCAAGCCTGGCGCGTCATTCATTCCGATGGCGACTCCCTCAGTGGCCTCATCGTGGACCGCTACGCCGACACTCTCTCGATCGAGGTCACCAACCTTGGCATCTGGCGTCGCCTCAGCCGCTGGCTGCCCCTTCTACACACGGAACTCGGCACCAAGAACCATGTCATTCATGTCGATCCCGACATCGGTCTGATGGAGAACATCCGCATTGCCGACGTACCCGAAATGGACGACCCCGCCCCTTCCCTCGTCCGTTTCACTGAGCACGGCATCCGCTATGGCGTGGACTTTTCCACGGGCCACAAAACCGGCTTCTTCTGTGATCAACGCGACAACCGCCAACGCCTTGGCCAATGGGCGCAGGGTCGGGTGTTGGACCTCTGCTGCTACACCGGCGGCTTCTCCCTCTCGGCCAAACTCCAGGCCGGCTGTGATGATGTCACAGGAGTTGATCTCGATGAAAAAGCCATCGCTCAAGCCAAGCAAAACGCCAACTACAACCAGACGCGCTTGAACTTCATCCACGCGGATGCCTTCACCTGGCTGCGGCAAATGATCAAAAATGGCGAGCAATGGGACACCGTGGTGCTGGATCCCCCCAAGCTCATTCACCGACGCGACGCCCAAGAAGAAGGCATTTTCAAGTACCGAGATCTCAACGCCCTGGCCCTGCAAGTGGTGAAACCCGGCGGATTATTCGTGACCTGTTCCTGCTCCGGCCTCATCAGCACGGAAGGCTTCGAAGAACTCGTCATCGGCACCGCCCATCGACATGCTAAGAAACTGCAAGTGCTGGACCGCACCGGACCCGGTGCTGACCATCCGGTCATGTCCAACTGCCCCGAAAGCCGTTATCTCAAAGCCCTCTGGACTCGCGTCGTCTGATCTCACCTTCATCCAGGTTCCTCTCGCGCACGTTTCTTCCACGGAACCACTCACCTTACGCTTCACAACTCCCCATCATTCATGCCTGCAAACTACTGGCCCTGGATCGGCTTCAACGTCTTTGTCCTCATCATGTTGGCGCTCGACCTCGGCGTCTTCAATCGCAAAAGCCACGTCATCTCCGTCAAAGAATCCATCTCCT
>JBIIUD010000123.1:0-6930 GCA_044340175.1 Verrucomicrobiaceae bacterium | reverse complement strand
CCGCCTTCTTGATCCACTCACGAGTCGCTTGCTTCATACATGACTTTGCCTTTCTCCGTCACATCCAGAATGAAACATTCGCCGTCGGCTTGACGGCGTGTGAAGTCCTCTTGGTCACGGACCAAAACATCGACCGGAAAGGCCGCTGGCACTCGTCGTCTGATCTTCAGGTCCAAGTCGCGGCGAAATCGCTTTTTTGGCATGACCACGAGAACATCGACGTCTGAGTCTTCTGTGGGACTGCCCCAGGCATAGGAACCAAAGAGGATGATCTGAAGAGGCTGAAAAGCCGTCGCAATGGCGTCACAGTAACGCTGAATTTCACGCATTGAGATCATAGTGAGCCCAGATTACAGTCTGCGCCGGGCACTGCAAAGGATTTGAGCCATCCGCCGTCACCCCCCATGCAGCACCAGCGCCCGGCTGACGACGGCGCGGCCAGCTTCGATCTCGTCATTGATCACCTCCGTCACGCCGAGGCGTTTAAGACGGTCGACATCGGAGGCAAAGCGGGCGCGGGCGAGGATCGGCACATCCGGCCGGGACTCCCGCACCATTTCCATGGCATGCACAGTGACAGGCGCAGCGGGGAAGGTGAAGGCGACCATCTTGGCGGTGGCCAGTCGCGCTAAGGCCCAGGTCTCCTCATGGCTGGCATCGGCAAACAGCACGGGCTGCTTGGCGCGCTGGAGCTCTTTCACCGTGTCGGCATTGAGCTCGATGATCAGCGTGGGAACCCCGGCATCCAGCAGGGCCTTGTTGAGCGCCTGCCCCACAGGGCCGTAGCCACAGATGATGGCGTGGTCTTCCAGACTCTTGGTGCGCTTGCGCAGGACGGCCTCGTCCTTGGTGGGCAGGGCGCGTTTGCCCCAGCCGAAACGCTCCAGGAAATGGTGGATCGGATCCCCCAGGCGCATGAGGGCGGGCAGCACGCCCATGGACAAGGCCACCCCAGCCAGCAAGATCTGCTGCGCGTCACCATTCCACAGACCAGCAGGGCCGGCTTTTTGCAGCAGCACCAGAGAGAACTCCCCCGCGCTGGCCAGACCCAGTCCGCCCAGCAGCGCCTGCTTGGGTGCTAACCCCATGAGACGACCAATCAAGGTGATGATCGTGCCTTTGATGAGAAGCAGGAGCAGTGCTAGGGCAAGGATGGGCTGCCACAAAACCAGCGCCACTTTCATGTCCACCATCAGCCCCACCGAGACGAAGAACAGCGTCAAAAACAGATCCTTCAAAGGCATCACATCCGCCAGGATGCGGTGCTTGTAGATCGACTCACTGACGGCCAGCCCAGCCACGAACGCGCCCAGGGCCAACCCGAGTTCCAACATGCCGCCGAGAAAGGCCAGACCGATGCAGCAGCCGACCACGGTCAGCGTGAACAGCTCCCGGTTGCGCGTGCGTGTGACCGCGCCCAGCAGCCAGGGGATGATCCATCGGGCAGACACAATCGCCAGCACCACAAACAAACCGCCACGCACCAGCAGACCCGTCAGCCGCGTCAGCAGAGGTTCCGCATCCGCCGCCGTGGGCAGCAAGATCGGCAGGAGCAGGAAGAACACGATGATGAAAAGGTCCTGGAAAATGGCCACCGCCAAAGCAAAGCGCGCCCCCGGACTGGTCGAGAGGCCCAGGTCTTGGTAGGTTTTAAGGCTCACCGCCGTGGAGCTCATGCCCAGCACCACCGCCAACACCACCGCCGCCTGCCAGCCCACCCCCCAGAAGGCGATCGCCAGCGCCGCCCCGGCAAAGCCACTTAACGCCATCTGCAAACTGCCCCCGCCAAAAGCCAGCTTGCGCAGGTATTTCAACTCACTCAGGGAGAACTCCAGCCCCAGGGTGAACATCAGCAGCATGACCCCAAAGTCCGACATCTGCGCCACGCCAGCATTCAGCCGTGTGCCACCCAGCCACTCCAGCACCCCGCTGTTGGCGATGACCACCCCGCAGATGAAATACCCAGCCAAAAGGGACTGCTGAAGCCGCAACAGCAGCAGGGACACCAGCACCACCCCCATCAGCATGATCGCCAGCAGCATGAACAGCGGCGGTAGCTCGGTCGCGGCAAGGAGGCTAAAGGGAGCTGATAACGCAAAGGACACCCTTTTCAGTGCCGCAAAAATGCAGCGGCTCAAGCTCGGGAGGAAAAAAACTCGCCGCCCCGGAGGTCGATCGGCTCTTCATTCGCTCCTCATGCTCCGCGTCTCGTCACGCACCTCGTAGCCGAAAACGTGAGTTTTCGTTTCTGCGCAGGCCGAGGGGTGCTTTTTCGATCATCATGCTCCGCACGCCGCGCGGGGAAGATTGGCGTCTTCTTCTACGAGCTTGAGGTGGTCTCACACTCGAGTCTCCATACGGCGGGCAACGCGCTGCCGGCGCAAGCTCGCGCTCCTTTAGGCGCCCCTCTGGCGTTTTTTCCGCGTCTTACTTGAGCTCCTTCAAGACATCCGTTTTCACGCCAGCGGCCAGTTCGAGGACTTCGGCTTCCTTGAGCTCACTGCCTTGGATCTGGATGAGGAAGCGATTGTCCACGACGATTTGGCCCATGCCTTGATCTTTCTGCAGAGTGACGGTATTGCCGCCGACCTTCTTCATCTTCATGCCTGCCAATCCGGCGATGGCTGGGTTTGACATGAGCCCCATGACCTGGCCGATCATGGGGGAGTCAGCAATGATGGTGAGGGTCGCTTCGCGTTCGCCCTTGGTGTATTTGCGCTCAACCGTGGTGCCGCCTCCGAGGATGGACAGGGCGTTGCTGTTGTTCACCTCGCCGCCTTTCCACTCGCCAATCTTTTCGGGAAGCGCGCTAGAGATGCTACCGCCTTTTTTCTCGTTGATGCCGTTGACGGCGATTTGCAGGCTGGCGGAGGCTTCGGTGAGTTTGCCTTCTTTATAAAGTTTGAGCGCCTCGTTGATGGAGTCCTCCACCTCATCGGCTGACAGATTGAAAGTGAAGGCAATGGAGCAGGCGGCGATGAGGGAGGAGCGCAGGTTCATAGTTACCTAATGAATCTCCATTCTGTTTCGCGGTCAACCGCACAAAGGGAGGAAGTTTGGCACCTGCCGCCCATGAGCCTGCAAAGATTCATGCCAAAAATCCCTATTCCTGCCTTGAACCGCTGCCTCAGAGAGGCCGTGTCACCGAGCCTCAAGGCCGCACAAACTTTTGCACCCGCTCTCCCGTGCCTTCGGCGACGTAGATCGCACCGTCAGGGCCGATAGCGATGTCATGGCCGAGTCGGAACTGCCCTGGACCACTGCCATAGCTACCGATGGTTTCGAGCACCTGACCTTTGACATCCAGAACCACCGCCTTGCCCCGTGCCGCAGACTTCAGTGAGGGCAACCCGCCGTCGATGATGAGAACACGACCATCTGGCGCGGTAGCAACACCATAAGGTTTGCCGATGTGGTGACCACTCCAAGCCTCTAATGCGATCCCGTTTGAATCAAAGAATTGCAGGCGATGGTTCTCTCGGTCGCAGACGATGATGCGGCCTTGCGCGTCGATGGCGATGCCATGAGGCAGCTTAAAGGCACCCAGGGTCTGGCCGGGCGTTCCCCATTGCGCCACGAACTTTCCTGCCGCTGTGAATTTCATGACGCGGGTGTTTTGATAACCATCGCTGACATACAAAGACCCGTCGGGGTGAAAGGCGATGTCGGTGGGTAAGTTGAAGTGATGCTCATCAGCGCCGGGCACACCCGCCTGACCCAGAGTCATGAGGACCTTGCCCTCTGGCGTGCATTTGAAGACCTGATGCAAGCCGACATCGGTGAGCCAAACATGGCCATCAGGCGCCACCGAAAGGCCATGAGGCATGATGAACTGATTTGAGCCCCAAGCCGCTAGAAGCTTGCCTGTTTGGCCATCGATCACACTCACGGTGGCGCTGGCGATGGGCTCTTTGGGAAACGGTTTTGACCACTTGCGCTCACCCCGATGAAACACAAAGACACGGTTTTGCGCATCCACACCGATGCCCGCACACAGGCCCAGTGTGTGATTCCTCGGCAGATCCGGCCAACGCGCATCCAGCATGTGCTTGGGCTCGCCAAAGCAGCAAGGGACAAGCAGGAAGGAAAGCCAAAAGAATCTCATGGAAGGTGAAAGCAACGCCATCTTCCAGGGAGAGAGGTCGGTTTGTCGAGATTCTTGTTTCAGATAAGACCACCGCCCTGCAGATGCACCTGCGGACCTGAATTTCGGTGCGTGTTGGAAGGGGATTGCCAGCAATGAAGTTTTCGCCTTTCTTAGCACCCACTTCCTCCATGTCAGCCTTCTCCGACCCTTTCCAGGATGCCCGCCAAAAAGCAGGTGTGATGCAGTGCCCTTTCCACGGTGAGACCATCACCATGATCCTGCGTCATGAAGACGTGAGAAAAGCCGCCAAAGACTGGCAGACTTTCAGTTCCGATGTGCCCTTCCGCGTTCCGATTCCCTCCGAAGAGGACGTGCGTTCAATGCGACAACTGCCCATTGAGACGAATCCACCAGAGCACACCGACTACCGCGAGATCGTGGAACCGTTTTTTCAACGTGCTAAGGATCCCGGTGTTATTGGCCAGGTGGAAGCGCTGATTGACAGCATGATCACCCAAGCGCTGGCGCGTGACTCCGTGGAGATCGTCAATGAGTTTGCCCTGCCCATTCAGTCCCGTGCATTGACCTACCTGCTCAACACCGCTGCGAGCGAGGCCGATACCTGGATCGGTTGGGGTATCCATGTATTCAAGGTCACTGGCGGCGAGTTCAAAAAGGGCACGGTGCTTGAAGATTACCTGCATCAGAAGTTTGATGAAGCCGAGGCCCACCCCGGGGCCGACTTCTTCAGCGCTCTCACCCAGGCCAACTACCGGGGCCGCCGACTGACACGGGAGGAGTGCATGGGCTTTGCCAACCTCGCCTTCGCAGGCGGGCGGGACACCATCATCCACACCATCGCCTGCGCCCTTGGTCACTTGGCTGAGCACCCTGAGTCACTGGAGTTTCTCCGGGAAGATCCGAAACGCATCACTCTGGCGAGCGAGGAGTTTTTCCGCGTCTTTATGCCGCTCACGCACATCGGAAGAGTCTGCCCCGCAGATACAGACGTGCATGGCGTCACCGTCAAAGCAGGAGAGCGCATCTCGCTTGCCTGGGCTTCGGCCAATTTTGATGAAGCGGCTTTCCCTCAGCCCCAGGAGGTCCGCCTGGATCGCAAGCCGAACCCGCACCTCAGTTTCGGCTTCGGAACTCACCTCTGCCTCGGCGCCCCGCATGCCCGACTCATTCTGCGGACCCTCTTAAAACTCTGCTGCGAACGCGTGCAGAGCATCGCCCTCATCCAGGCTGAAGAACGCACCGAGCACGAAGCCACCTTTGACCGCACCCTCGGTTATGAATCCCTGGTAGTTAAGCTCACCGCACGCTGAGCAAGGATCCCCTCCGTTACGTCATTGTCTTTGATATGCCCTCGTGGGGCATGATGAACACAACTCGAATCATGAAACTGCGTCATTGGTCCACTTCCGTTTCCCTCCGCGTTGCGCTGGCTTGGCTAATGTCCACTGCGGGTGCCGCTTTCAGCCAAACCACCGTGAGCATCGTGGGTGAGGATTTTCACCTCAATGGGCAGCCGACCTATGCAGGACGGATGTGGCAAGGGCACCGGGTGGAGGGGCTGCTCATGAACTCGCGAATGGTACAGGCGACCTATGATGACCTCAATGAAGAGACGGCCACGCGCTGGGCTTACCCCGACACAGGCAAGTGGGATGCGGAACGCAATGTGAGTGAGTTCATCGCGGCAATGCCAAAATGGAAGGCCCATGGGCTGCTGGCAGTGACGGTGAACTTCCAAGGTGGCTCACCCGAAGGCTACTCCAAGACGCAGCCGTGGATCAACAGTGCCTTTGACGAGGATGGCAGCTTGCGACCTGCTTTTGCCGACCGGATGAAACGGGTGCTGGAAGCCGCCGACCGACTGGGCATGGTGGTCATCGTGGGGTATTTCTACTTCGGCCAGGATCAGCGTTTGCGCGATGAAGCTGCCGTGATCCGTGCGACGGATGAAGCGACGAATTGGCTGCTGGCCGGCGGCTGGGGCCATGTGCTGGTGGAGGTGAACAACGAATGCAACGTCAAGGCCTACGATCATGAAATCCTCAAACCGGGGCGGATTCATGAACTCATCGAGCGCGTGCGCAAGACGGAGCAAGACGGGCGCCGCCTGCTGGTGGGCACCAGCTATGGCGGTGGGGCCATCCCGAAGGAGAATGTGGTGCGGTCTTCTGATTATCTTTTGCTCCACGGGAATGGGGTCAAAGATCCAGCGCGGATCACCGAAATGATCCAGCAGACGCGTGCGGTGCCGGGCTACAAGCCGATGCCGATCCTGTTCAATGAGGATGATCATGAGGACTTTGACAAACCCGCCAACAACTTCGCTGCTGCCATTGCGGGTCATGTTTCCTGGGGCTGGTTCGATTACCGACGCAAGGGAGAGGCGCTTGAGGAGGGCTATCAGTCACCACCCGTCAACTGGGGCATCTCCTCCGAGCGCAAGCGTGCGTTCTTCCAGTACCTAGCGGAAATCACGGGCGTGAAGAAACCCTGATCCAGGACTGCCGGGAAGCTTTTTCTGGGGCTCGTTTAGGCATCTGCATTTTAGCATTGACCCTGGCGTGGAGTTTTGAAAAATGGCGCGCAGTGGGCAGCGAATGCTTCGCCCGCTTTCATCACTGACAACTCAACCCACATCAACATACCTATCACAATGAAAAAACTCTCGCTCACTTGCGCGGCCTTGCTTTCCCTATTGACCCTCACCCCATCAGTCCAGGCTGAGTCCGGATTCATCGCCGGCGTGGGCGGTGGCGTGGCCTTTGGCTACGGTGATCTCGGCGGCAATGGTGGACTCGTGGACGGCGAGCTCGGCTATGCAT
>JBIIUD010000122.1:0-6939 GCA_044340175.1 Verrucomicrobiaceae bacterium | reverse complement strand
CTGAGTTGCGATGCGAGTTGGCGTCGCCAATGCCACTGCCAAAGAGGACCGCGGTGGAATCAAGCAGAGTGCGCTCGCCATCGTTGATTTTGGAGAGGCGGGTCAGGAACTTGCCGAAGTGCAGGATTTGATGTTTCTCCAAGGCGATGAGGTCGGCGATGGCGTCGGCATCATTGCCGTGGTGGGAGAGGCCGTGGTAATCTTTTTTGATGCCGAGGTGCTGGGGCAAATAGTCGCCACCGATTTCAAGAGTAGCGATGCGGGTGGAGTCGGTTTGCAGCGCCAGCGCGATCAGCTCATAAAGCATGGGCAGGTCTTCGACCGTGTTGCGGTTGGACGGCTGGTCGAAGGGGGCCTGAGGTTTGGGTTGATGATCCCAGCGTTGACGCAGTTCCAGGCGTTTTTCGACATCGCGAACGGAGGTGAGGTACTCGTCCAGCTTGTCTTTATCTTCTTGGTTCACGCGACGGGAGAGTTGGTTGGCTTCCTCACGCACGCTGTCCAAGATGGAGGCCTGCACCTGGTTGTCTTGAGAGCGGCGCGCTTGGCGTTCTGCGGAATCACTGATGAACAGCCGTTCGAACAGTTCCGCAGGACCGGTGATCGGAGGCACGCGCACGCCGGCCTTGGTCCAAGAGATTTGACAGCCGCCGTGGATGCCGCCTTCGGAGCCGACGGTGAGGGTGGGAAAGCGGGTCTGGTGGCCCACTTTTTCGGCCAGAAATTGGTCGATGGAAACATTGCCATCCGGCCGGTTTTGCGCTTCAGAATGCAGGACCCCCGTCAGGAAGGAATGCACGGCGAAATGGCCGCCTTTGACCCCGTGGTCGAGACCGCGATAGACGGTCATGTGGCCGCGATTGTCCCAGAGCGGTGCCAGCAAGGTCGTCTTTTCGTAGTTGCGACCTGAGGTGGTCGGGAAAAGCTGTTTGGTTTGGTAACCGAGCAGATTGCCGATGGCGACAAATCGGCGAGCTCCAACTCCCGCGCCTTTGGCCGCTTGAACGGCAGCATTGCCTCCGACCGAATTGGCCATGAGGGAGGGCAACCCTGGCAAAGCGAGGGTCGTTCCGAGGGAGCGGAGGATAAAGCGGCGACGATTCATAGAGCGATCAAAAGGCAGGGGGAAACCTACCACAGGTTCATGACGATGAAAATGTCTCATTTCTTGCTGGAAAGCCTGGATGAGATAGGGCGTTTTGGGAATTCAGGGCGTCCAATGGGCAGCTTTCATCGGCGGAAGGTTTTTTGTTCAAAGCAAGAAAAACGTCAGCAAAATGGCTTTGGAAGTGAGTGCGGCGTACGCAATCGGAAACAGCCAGCGGCAATTGCGGTCAATCTGATCTCCCAGGGCGTGGTTGCCCTTCCTATCGCAGAGACACACGGTTAGGTTGACGATAGCCGTTGCGCTCATCAATATGAAACTCAGGCTAATGAACAAATTGACAAAGGTCACATAGGAGATGTGAGGCATGATGTCGCCCAGCATGGCCTGATAGGCCACCGCTGTTAGCAGTCCCACAAAGGTAACGCTCATGCGGTCGGCAAGGGAGGCTCGGTCCATCCAGAACACACACCAGGAGAGACCCACGACGATGAGAAGCGGGAGGATGACGAGGCGAACGACAAACAAGGACTGACGTTTGACCTCTAGGCTCAAAACGAAGCCCGCAGCTGTGCCTGCGCCTGCGCCTGCGCCGATGTGGTAGGGCGCACTGATTTCTCGAAAGCCTCCTGTCACTGATTGAAGCTGCCACTGGGGCACCCGGATGGCGTCGATATCGACAGAGGTGGGATTAGCGTCGCCTGTGAGAGTGACTTGCGAACGGTCGAAGCCGAGGATTTGAAACACCGCCTCAAGCCGTTGCTGATCAAAGGGGTAGCGGCGCAGTTGCAGGGCTTTCCGCGCTATGGCATGAAGGTCTTGAGTGAGGGTGCAGGTGCCGTCAGGGGCGACGCGCAGGAGCACGCCTTGGTTTTCCGGAATTTGCGAAGCGTTGGCGAGGATGACCTGTGGGTACCAGGACGGTGACAATTCGTTGAACTGGAAGTTCCCGTGATAAAACTTCTCGGCCACACCAGCCTCAATCGGATCGAAGGCTTGATTTTCGTCTTTCCACACCAAGGTCATGATGCCGGAGAACTCAAAGGTTTCGTCCTCATCGTCAATTTTCTGGAGATCAAGCAGATGGAATGAAGTCTTCACCTCCACGGGGCGGGCGGTGCCGGGCAGGTCAAGTTCTCGGAAGTTGAGGTCGCTGGCAGAAACGCAGTTCCAAGAAAACAGGAGGCCAAGAACGCAACTCCATGCGGCAAGGCGCAGAGTCTTCCAAAGAGAGTCAATCCGGCACTGCATGTGAAAAAAGGGTTGTGGCATGACGCCTACTCTTTTGCCACCCCGAGTCGGATTCGCAACCGCGGGTTAAACCCTCTTTGTCGATTCCGAACAGCGGTGACGTCGCGATCAATCGCTGTGCCTGACCGCTCGAGCCGATGAATTCGTCCCAGGCCTTGCCGAGGCCGATGATATCCTTCGGGGCAATGCGGTGGATGCGGGCATCTGGGTTGCTTCTTGGGGATGTCATGACGGAAACGCACACCCTCAGCAGTGAACATGGTTCAAGCGCGGTGTTAGGATCTGTTTTTTCCGGTAGCCGCCGAGATCGAAAGCCTTTTGGTTTTCGGTGATGATGAGGAGGACGAGGAGGAGGACGAGGAGGACGAGGAGGACGAGGAGGGGGGCGGTTTCCTTCACCGTGAGCGTCGCACTCCTGCACCGTTCTTGCCGAGCAGCGGATCTTGACTCTTTCGCTTTGTCAGGAGGATCAGGCTAGGATGACATGGGTTTTGCTGTATCTGTCGGTATCGAATCCGTTCTGTCTCGACATGAAGCTGCTCTTTCTATGGTTCTTTCTCGTCAGTGCCGCCAGCGCCCAGCCCTATTTGCCTGAGGGCACTCGAGCCTTGGCTTCGGCGGCCGCGAAGGGGCGCGGGCCGTTGGCGCTGGTGAATTTGAATCATCACGTTCTGGGTCATGCGCGTGTCTTTGGGGGCGCGCAGCCGGACCTTTTTGTGGCAGGCTACGGGGGGCCGCAGGCGGTGCACCTGTTTCGATGGGTGGACACGGCGGAAGATGGCGCGCCCGTCTTTGCCGAGCCCGTGGTCGTGAAGTGTGCGTTCAAGGACAAGGGCGTCGTTTTTCAACAGGCCGATGGCACCGTGCTGGCGCTGTGGATCAGCAAAGGAGAGCTGGTGACGACGATGTTGGATCGGGATCAGATTGAGTTCAAAGAAACACGGCGGGAGAAGTTGCCGCAGGCGATCTCTAGTCCCTCCAGTTTGGGCGTCGTGCTGAATGCGGATGGGCGCTACGATCTCGCGTTCGAGGTTTCGAATGGTGGTAAGAACCCACCCGGCCACCCATGGACGGAGGAGTGGCGCCCCTTCAATTCCTCGGGCATCGCTGTGGGTGAGCTGCGCTACCGCTATCTCAGGGGCCTCACGGCACAGGGGGAAGTATCGCAGATCACGGCGACCCAGAATGAGGTGTACTTCTCCATGCACGGCATCACGAGCGTGAACCTCGGGGTCGGGCATGAGCGGGATCTCATCACAGGGTCGCGGATGGGGAATCTGGTGTTTTATCGCAACACGGCGGCCACGGGATTTGCTCTCGAAAAGAAACGTTGGGTGGTGGGCGAAGATGGCGTGGCCCTGCGGCATCCGAGCATCAATCCAAGCGTGTCGGCCTACCCGGGTGGCCTGATCGCTAGTGGTGAGGGAGCGCTTTATTTTTATCGGTTTACGGGCGGTTTCACAGACGCGGGTGCGCCGGTCTTTGCACCGCCGGTTTCCGTTTTGCAGGAGCAGGCGGATCTTTATGCGGGCACTCTGCCTTCACCCACGACGGTGGATTGGAATGGCGATGGCGTGCTGGACATCCTCGCGGGCAATTCGGAGGGCTTTGTGCTGTTCTTTGAAAACCGGGGCAGCAATGACGAGCCGAAATTCCTGCCTGCGACGCGGGTCCAAGCGGGCGGACGGGACATCCACGTTCAGGCGGGATATTCCGGCAGTTTGCAGGGGCTGCAAGAAGCTCGTTGGGGCTATCTGTCACCCAATGTGGTCGATTGGAATGGTGACTCACTGCCGGACATCATCACCGGAGATATCACGGGCGACTACCTGATTTATCTGAACCGTGGCACCCCTAAGCAGCCCAAACTGGACCCCGCGCACCCGATCTACTGCGACGGCATCGACCTCCACGGCATGTGGCGGTGTCGGCCTGCGGTGGCTAAAATTGGCACCCGCATGGGCATGGTCATCGTTGATGGCGACGATCACTTTCACCTCTACTGGCGCATGGATGATCACAATGTGGAGGACGGCGGCAAGCTGCTTCTGGAGGACGGCAAAACCATCGGGGCCAGTGGCGGCGTCGGCGGCATGAGCGGCCGCTGCAAGCTGGACCTGTTCGACTGGGATCAGGACGGCCAACTCGATCTCGTCATTGGAACCAATCGCGTGAACTCGATTCCTGACCGCGAGACGGGGCTGCCCATGCCGACGATCGGCAAGAAGACGCTGGGCACACCACTGCTGATGCGCAACACAGGCACGAACGAACAAATGAAGTTCGCTCGGCCCGTGCCGTTTCGCGATGCCACGGACTCGATCATTCAGCCGGGTGGTGCGCATGAAACAGGCGCTGTGGGCACGATGCTGGGCGGGAACGGCCCGAACCTGCTGATCTGCAACGAGGCTGGGCGTCTTTTTCTTTTGCCCGGCAGCACGCTGAAGGTGACACCGTAACCGTGACCCTATAGTGTCATCCTGATATGAAAACACGCGCCGCGATTCTGGCCACGCTGGCCGCTGAACCTCTCGACTTACTGGTGATCGGCGGAGGCATTGTCGGTTCTTGTGTGGCACGTGATGCGGCGCTGCGGGGGTTGCGGACGGGGTTGGTGGAGCAGCGGGACTTTGCCTTTGGTACCAGCAGCCGTTCTAGCCGCCTGCTGCATGGCGGCATCCGCTACCTCGCGCAGGGAAAAATCGGTTTGGTGCGAGAGGCCAGCATTGAAAAAACCGTGCTCCATCAAATTGCCCCGCACCTGGCGGTCCCGCTGCCTTTTGTGTTTCCCACGTATCGGCAAAATCGCGCCTGGAAGCTGTGGCAGTTGAAGTTTGGGGTGAAGTTCTATGACCTGCTCTGCAGTGGTCGAAATCTCGGACACTCCTCATGGCTGGACCGCAAGCAGACGGCCCAAAAGGTGCCGGGATTGAACGAGGAGGGACTGGCGGGTGCGGTGCGCTATTTTGATGGCTTCACCAATGATGCGCGTCTGGTGCTCGACACTCTGAGTTCAGCAGCAGGGCAGGGGGCGGCCCTGCTGAATTACGCACGCTATGTGCAGGCCAAAAAGGAGGACCTGTGGCAGGTCGAAATCGAAGACGCGCTCTCGGGTGCCCGATTCACGACAAGGACGCGCTGCGTGGTGAATGCAACGGGCCCCTGGGCAGACGGGCTACCTCATAGCGCGGTGAAACTACGGCTCACCAAAGGCATTCACCTTGTGGTCGAGCATGCGCGATTGCCCGTGACGGAGGCCCTCGTCATGACGGAAGGCAGTCGGGTGCTCTTTGCCCTGCCTTGGGGTGAGCGCACCATCTTAGGCACCACCGACACGGACTACAACGGCCCACTGGATGATGTGCGTGCTGACGCGGATGACGTGGCCTATGTCTTGAGGATCACCAACACGCACTTCCCAAAAGCTGCTTTGCAAACATCGGATGTCATCAGCACCTGGGCAGGTCTGAGGCCTCTGATTGCGGATCCAAAGGGTCGGCCTTCAGACATCTCTCGCGCTCATGAAATCAAAAGCCCCGAACCGAATTGGTGGGATGTGGCGGGCGGCAAATTGACCACGTGCCGCCTCATGGCCGAACAGACGGTGGACCGCCTCGTCGCTGCCGCAGGACTGCAAGCAAGTCCATGTGCGACGGCGCACACACCTCTTCCTGGGGGGGACATGGCGTTTAGCCGCATCGTGCCGCCAGCGTTCTCGCGGGAGGTGGTGGAGCACTTCTGCACTCGTGAATGGGCGGTCCGGTTGGAGGATGTCATGATCCGACGCAGCAGTTGGCATTACTATCATCGGGATGCTCAGGACAAGGCGCAAAAAGTTGCGCAGTGGATGGCCGAAAGCCTGGGCTGGGACGCCGCCCGGCGCTCCGCTGAGGAACATGACTATGCTATCAGAAACGTTTTCGCGCTCAGTCGAAATGACTGAAACAATGAGAGCATTTCCACTGTTGTCACGGGAACCCATGAAAACACGCACCCTGCTCTCACTTCACTTCGTTTTGCTGATTGGTTCCCTTTTTGGGGATTTGAATGCCCAGGAGGTGAAGCCCAAGGCGAAGCGCCCGCCAAACCCTGCCTATGCCAAAGTGGAGGATGTGCCAGGCCTGCCACGAGTCTTGCTTATCGGCGATTCGATTTCCATTGGCTACACCGTCGCCGTTCAGGAACTGCTGAAGGGAAAAGCCAATGTGCATCGCATCCCGACCAACGGCGGTCCTACTTCAAACGGCGTGGTGCACGTCAAAGAGTGGTTGGGAGATTCCAAATGGGATGTCATTCACTTCAACTTTGGTCTGCATGACCTCGTGTATATGGGGCCCGATGGTGCACGGTTGGTGGAGCCCAGCCTGCCGGGTGCCAAGCATCAGGTTCCTTTGCCGGATTATAAGAAGAACCTGTCTGCGATGGTGCAACAGTTGCAGGCCACGGGTGCCAAAGTGATCTGGTGTAACACCACCCCCGTGCCTGAAGGCACCAAAGGGCGCGTGGCTGATGAATCGATCCTGTTCAACCAAGTCGCCGCTAAGGTCATGCAGGCTGCTAATATCCCCATCAATGACCTACAT
>JBIIUD010000120.1:0-7004 GCA_044340175.1 Verrucomicrobiaceae bacterium | reverse complement strand
GAAGCCTTTTTCTTGTCACACCCTGCGAATTCCAGACAGGGCGCTCAAGGCGCTCTGGTGCAGGCGCTAAGGAAGAGCGGGGGAGGGGGTGACAGCGCCTTCGGGTCCTTCGGGCCAGTCGGCACCTTCAGCGATCCACTGTTTGAGAGTCGCGATCTGTTCTGCTGGAATCTGGTGACCTTCGGGCGGCATGGCTTTGGGATTGGCACCGGGGAGGACCAGGACTTTAAACAGGGGGCTGTTTTCGGGTTCGCCAGGAATGATGACCGGGCCTTTGGCGCGCGGGGCAAAGGCGGTGGCGCGATTTTGCAGTTTGAGATCGCCCATGAGCGCCCCATCATGATGACAGTTGACGCAGTGTTTCTGCAAGAGGGGGCGGATGTCTGTGGTGAAACTTAGCTTTGCGGGAGCCGACTCAGTTGGGGTGGGTTTGCAAGACGTCAGCAGGGCAAGAGCAACGAAACCCAGCGATACAAAAAAAGAGCGCGGTGACATGGGTCACTTTAGGGGCGATTGATGGATGATGTCACGAAAGAAAGCTTCATTGGCCAATTCTGACACAAAAGTCCGCCAGATGGGATGAGGGCGCGGTAGTGAACAAGGCATTTGCCGAGAGTGTTGAATGGGGGTTTAATGGCTCATGTCCTCACCCCGCCAAGCCACCCTTCACCGCCGAACTGCGGAAACGACCATCGACATCGAACTCGTCGTCGATGGTTCCGGAACATCGAGCATCGATACCGGGGTGCCCTTCTTCGACCACATGCTGACGCTTTTTGCCAAGCACGGGTTGTTTGATTTGAAAGTCAAAACGGTGGGTGACATCGAGGTGGACTTTCACCACACGGTAGAGGACACGGGCATTGTGCTGGGGCAGGTTTTCCGAGAGGCACTGGGCAACAAGGCGGGCATCACACGCTATGGCTGGTGCCTGCTGCCGATGGATGAGACCCTGGCACGGGTGGCGCTGGATCTGAGTGGACGGGCGCTGCTGGTGTATGAAGGACCGGAGCGGGTGGAGGCCATCGGGGGTCGTTTCAATTTCACACTGGTGGAGGAGTTTTTGCGCGCTTTTTCAGGAGCCCTGCTGGCAAACTTGCATGTGGACATCCTGCGCGGGCGGGACGGACACCACATGGCTGAGGCGGTCTTCAAAGGCTTAGCGCGCGCGCTCGACATGGCCACGCGGATAGATCCCCGTGTCACCGGAATCCCCAGCACAAAGGAGGTGCTGTGAGCGGCGGACTGAAGGATCTTCCCATGGGCCATCTCAAACTCGGAGTGCTGGACTATGGCGCGGGCAATCTGCGCAGTGTGCTCAATGCTTTTGGGGCGATTGGCTGTGAGGCGCAGTTGGTGATGAAGCCAGAGGATTTTGACTCCACGGATTTGCTGGTGTTTCCCGGGCAGGGAGCGTTTGGCGACAGCGTGCGCATCCTCAAGGAGCGCGCGCTCTGGGAGCCCCTGCGGCAATGGCTGAAGGAGGAGCGTCCTTACCTCGGGATCTGTCTGGGCTACCAATTGCTGTTTGAAAGCAGTGAGGAGTGTCCTGGGGTGGCTGGGCTGGGGGTGGCAGCGGGACAGGTGCGGAAATTCCAAGCCAGTGCAGGCCTCAAAATCCCGCACATGGGCTGGAACCAAGTGAATTGGTCTGCCCGTCATGCTGAATGGTGGCAGGGCCTTCCGAACCCCGCGCATTTGTATTTTGTCCATTCGTATTACCCTCACCTTGAAAATCCGGAGGAGTCCCTGTGCCAAACCGATTACGGAGTGAACTTTGCGGCAGGCATCGCCAGGGAAAATCTGATGGCAGTGCAGTTTCACCCCGAGAAGAGCCAGGAGTTGGGACTCAAGCTGCTGTCCAATGCCGTGAGAATCCTGGCCGGAAAGATCAGCGCAAGCAGCCCACTCTAGCGTCTCACTCCCGGCGCTGGCGGGGACGCGAGATGAGGCGGCTGGCACGCTCCAGGGTGCGGCGTTCGTCGTCGGTAAGGGAATGCAGCCCTTGTTCGCTGATCTTGTCGAGGATGGGGTCCACTTCTTCCTGCATCACATCGACAGCAGGATCGCCGGTGGGATTGCGTTTGCGGGCGGCTTCATGGTCGATTTCAAGATCGACGCCAAGGCGCCGACGGGCAGTGGGGACGAGTTCTAGCTGAGAGCGCGGACTGCGTGGACGCGGCTCTGAGCGCTGGCTCCAGAGCTGCCGGTAGGTGAGCGGGCTGCCGCCAAATCCGAGCATGCGAATGTAATACCAACCGGTGATCGCACCGCCGATGTGGGCAAAGTAAGCAACATTACCGCCGGGCATTTCTCCCCAGAGCAGTCCTAACAGACCGAGCACGACGTTGAGTCCGACCGCAAAGGCAGCCAGCTTCCACATTCGGACGCGCACGGGGATGATGAAATAGATGAGTGCGGTGAAGACCTCCTGAGGCATGGTGACGGCCAGCGCTAGGAAAAGGCCGAACACAGAGGCTGAAGCGCCCACAAGATAGACATCTCCCGATTCACCAAACCAGGCGCGCACCGCGATCTCCAATGCCGCGCCGAGCAGTCCACTCAGGAGGTAAATGTACAGGAAGTGTTTGCCGCCAAAGATCTGCTGCACTTGACGGCCGGCAAACCAGAGCATGAGCATGTTCACCAGCAGGTGACCCAGGCTGCCATGGACGAACATGTAGGTGAAAATGGTCTCGACACGGCCCCGGGATAACAGCTCCAAACTCACGCCACCCATAGGAATCAGCTGGTCGCCGTCCGTTACCATGAACCAGCCGCCGATGTATTGCGCGGCAAAAACAAGGATGTTCAGCCAGAAAACAACGCCGAATGCTGTCCACGAAACACCCTTCAAACTCCAGGAGGGTTTGGAGGGGCGCATGTAATCGCGATCGTAAACGGACATGGCATTCGAGGGGGCACCGTGCGGCGGAGGGACTGCACACCCATGCCATACGATTGGCGATTATAACGGCACTGTCACAAAACGCCAGCGCGCATTTTATGCTGGGTGGTGCTGCTTAGGAGTGACCGCTGAGGGTCAACGTGAAGACATCCCTTTTGCCATGCTGTTCACGGAGGGCAGGGAGGGAGCGGAGCGCGTCGGCAAGCAGGCCTTCGACTTGCTGCCAGTCGAGACCACGATAGCGAATGCGGAAGAGTTCCACCGGTAGAAGTACGCTGGAATCGGCGGCAGAGATGAATGGGCTGACCATTTGGTGAACCAACTCGATCCAAGGCCGCTCTGGCACGTAGGCGAGACTGCGAGCGGCGATCTCTCCTGAAATGACATCCAGGGTATCCCGCAGACGTACGGCAGCACCGGCGTTTTCACGAAGTTGAGCAAAGAAAGCCACGCCAAAGCGCTCCGAGGCGTCGAGCAGTGGCGGCACGGGTTCGACCGTGCAGGCGAGGTTATGAAGGTCAAGCGCGGCGATGTGCGCAGCGGACATCATCATGGTGTTGAGCACGCAGTCGGGAGAGGCGTGGCTTTTGACATCCGTCGAGTAAACGGCCACTCCGGGGTCCTTCTGGGAGAGCGGGCGGGGCTGGATATTCAGGGCCTGCATGCGCTCACGCAAAATGCCGCTGTGCAGTAGGGTGCAATGGGTGAGGGCTTCCTGGACCTGACGCACGAGGGAGCTGGGCAGGGTGGCCTGTTCGAGTTGTGGGGCGAGGCTTGGAACGGGCAGTTCCGGGATAGAGGCGATGCGCTGGGGGAGGTTCATAGGCTCTTGAGGGTGTGTTGTTGTGTGTGTGTTGCGGTGGGGTTGGGGGAAGGGGTTAGCTAGGACCTGGGGAGTCCTCTTCGGGATCGTACTCGAACTGCACCAGCAGGGCCTGCTCCTGGTGGCGCAGGATGTGGGCACGGCCTGAGTCATTGATGATGTGCAGGGCGACTCCGCCTGACAGGCCTGTACCGAAGAACAGACTGCACTCTAGGCGGAGGTCGGCGCCGCAGAAAACGGCGCCTTTGTTTACCACCCGCATGATCATCCCCTGGGGTAGGACAATCTTTTCGTGGCTGAGCACGGTCAGTACCTCGCCCGGGGCGAGTTCGAGGCTGGGTTTTAGCTGGACTTCGGTTTCGACAGGCCGGCCGGCCGGGTCTTTGAGGCGGGAGACAAAACCGCGCAGGCCGAGCCCTAGCCAATAGCAGCCACCCTGGACGAGCTGTGTCGCTGAAAATGGACTCAAGCCGAGCCATTCGGACAAGACAGCCTCATGAAGTTGTGAGCGTGTCAGTCGGCCAGTGGTTTGAAGGCGGAGTTGCTCGAGAAATGTTTCCTGGCGGGCTTCTCGGAGGTGTTTTTTTCCTTCCGGAGAGGCGGCAAAGTCATCCTGCTGGTCCTGGAGTCGGGTCCAATGCTGGTGCGGCACGTTGAGGAAATCCTGCAGTTTCAGCTTGATGTCGGCCGAGATGGGATTGTGCCCGTTGATGATGGAATTGAGGTGCCCCCGGCTAATTCCGAGGACCTGCGCGGCGCGAATCTGCGAGATACCACGCTCGTCCAAGAGATCACGAAGCGCTTCGCCAGGCTGGGTTGGAATTGCGGGTGTCATACTATTACGCTATTCAGGTGAGTGATGGCGTTAATATGACTGAAAAATATGACTTATGACAAATCGATTGTCATAAAAGTAAAAGCGTAATTCAGAGAAAACGAAAGAAATTGGAATTTTTGGAATGATCTAACTGGAGCTCGCCTCCAAAAACAGCTGTTCATTTGATTGATTGTGCTGATCTCACTTCAAATAGTCAGGCAATTATGACAGTTAAAGTCGGATTTGGTTCATTTAAGCCCTGTTTTAAGTGGCGGATGAAGGATTCAACTGACGTGGTGGGTCGGTGTCAGATGGTGCTTGCCTTTGTTTGGGGTGCCTGAAGGAGAGAGTTGTCGGCTTTTCGTTACTTTCTGTTTTGCACCCAAGATTGGAGTCGCCTAGCCGCTGTGCCTTTCACCTGCCTTGATGACGGTTTCTGTGATGAACCGAAAAAGGGTCATGGGTGCCCGCCACGCATCCCCTTGCTCTTTAGGGGCTGTGGGGCGGGTGGGATGGGCCGAGGATGGCCTCGGTCTTTGCCTGCTTTTCGAAGGCGTCGGCTCGGGTCAGGGCTCGCCGAGGGTGTGGACGAAGAAGCCGGAGCGCAGTTTGGGTTCGAACCAGGTGCTCTTGGGGGGCATGATCTCGTCGGCGTCGGAGATGGCCATGAGCTGCTCGACAGTGACGGGATACATCGAAAAAGCGACCGCGAAATCCCGGCTATTGACGAGTTTTTCCAGCTCAGCGGTGCCGCGAATACCGCCAATGAAGTCGATGCGCTTGCTGGTGCGGGGATCGTCAATGCCGAGCACGGGGGCGAGCAGTCGGTCCTGGAGGATGCTGACATCGAGGAGGTCGATGGGGCTGGCGTCGGCGGCGGGTTGCCAGTTCAGACGATACCATTGGTCCTTCAGATACATGCAGCACTCGCCAGTTTTGGAAGGGGATTTCTCCGTGGTGGGTTCGATGCTGAAGATGCTGCCGACTTTGGCCAAAAACTCCTCGCGGCTCTGGCAATTGAGGTCTTTGACGGCGCGATTGTAGGGTAGGATTTTCAGTTCGCTGGCGGGGAAAAGCACGCTAAGGAACCAGTTGTAATTCTCCTGGCCAGTGTGGTTGGGGTTGGCCTCCCGACGCTGCTTGCCGACGTTGAAGGCGGAGGCGGCGCGGTGGTGACCGTCGGCGACGTAGGCGGCGGGCACCTGCTCGGCAAAAATGGAGGTGATGGGCAGGGCGGTGCTGTTGGGTAGACGCCAGACCTGATGGCGGACGCCGTCTGGGGCGGCGACGTCGTAGATAGGCGCCTCGGTAGCGAGGTGGTTGTCAATGAGCGCCTGGACACCGGGGCGACCGTTGTAGGTGAGGAAGATGGGACCGGTATTGGCGCTGAGGGTGTCCACCAGGGTGGTGCGGTCCTTTTCTTTGTCGGCACGGGTCTTTTCGTGCTTCTTGATGATGTTGTTCTCGTAGTCCTCGATGTGGCAGACGGCGACGAGACCAGTCTGGCTGTGGTCGCCGATGGACTGGCGATAAAGATACATGCAGGGGGCGGGTTCGCGCTGGAGAATGCCGTCGGCTTGAAGTGTCTCGAAGGCGCTGCGGGCCTGGGCATAGACGGCAGAGGAGTAGGGGTCGATGTCGGGATCGAGATCGATTTCTGCACGGTCCACATGCAGTAGGCTCAGCGGATTACCGGCGGCGAGTGCTGCGGCTTCGTCGCGGTTGACCACGTCATAGGGGACAGCGGCGACGGCAGCGGCGTGTTGGGGAGCGGTGGAAAGGCCTTGGAAAGTGCGAATGCGCATGGTCTGTGAGGGATACGGGGGCGCGGCGCGGGGTCAAATCTTTTTGCAGGGAACGGCGCTCGGGTTTAAAGCAGCTTTATGAGTGAATCGATTTCTCCTGGTGAGGCTTTTTTGACGGCGAGTGAAGGGTTGTTGTTGCGGGCGCGGGCGCAAATGCCGCAAGTGCGGGAGGCGGCTCGTTGGTTTGCGGACACCATTTTGGGCGGGCGGATGGTGCATGTCTTTGGGTCGGGCCACAGTCGGATCCTGGTCGAGGAGATGTGGCCGCGGTATGGGTCCTTTCCCGGGTTCAACCCAATCGTAGAGCTGTCGCTGACCTTTCACAACCTGGTGGTGGGCGCGAACGGGCAGCGGCAGGCGATGTTTTTGGAAAATGTGAGCGGACTGGCGGCGCGAATTCTACGGAATTTTGACATCGGCGGGGCGGACACGGCGCTGATCGTGAGCTCGAGCGGGTGCAATGTGGTGCCGGTGGAGATGGCAGAGGAGTTTCAAAAACGCGGGGTGCGGGTGGTGGCGCTGGTGAGCGCAGCCCATGCGGAGGCGAGCACTTCCAAGCATCCGGCGGGCAAGAAGCTGACGGATTTTGCAGACTTGGTTTTGGACACGGGTGCGCCAGTGGGGGACGCGATGGTGCGGATCCAGGGCCTT
>JBIIUD010000119.1:0-7010 GCA_044340175.1 Verrucomicrobiaceae bacterium | reverse complement strand
CACCACCGCACTGCAGCCGCGACTCAGCGCTGGCGACCGCATCGCCATCCACCTGAGCAAGCCAGGCAAAGACAAGCATCAAGCCGTTGGTTACCTGCCCGATGGCACCATGATCGTAGTCAACCAAGCGGCGGAGCGTGTCGGCCAAACCGTTCAGGTCCGCATTTCAAGTGCGCTGGCCACAGCCGCAGGTAGGCTGTTCTTTGCCGAACTCAGCGAATGAGAAAGGGGGCTGTCCCCCTTTCCAATCATTATTCATTCTCCACCAGAGCCGCCGCCGGCCTCGTGATCCACCTCCACGCAGCGCTGCAGGGCCTCAAGGAACTCCTCAGCCACTTCCATGGGCAGCATGATGGTGTCACGGCGACCGCGCACGTCTTCGGTGATTTTGATGAACCGCCCCCGATCATTTTCCTTCAGGTCCAGGAAGAAAATCTTCCGGTCGCTCACAATTTTCTCTGAGTGCATTGGCGGCGCCCCGCGCCGTTCGTCGTCGTATTCGTAGTTCCCCATTCCTTTGGTCCTCCTCGTTTCCAGATGTTTGGATTCGCTTGAAGTGTTGTTAATTTGGCTTCGACCCCGACTCTAAAACCTCTACCCCGCTTGTCAAACCCTCTGTGCATTTGAAAACGGCTTCCCAAATGGGGCTCGGGGACAGCCGTCAGCCGGGTTTTGAGGCCGACTTTGCCCGCTAAAAAGCACGCTAGCCCCTTGCAATGTCGACCAGAGAACGCTAATCGAAGACTCGTCTTTTGCCCCTTCTCCCCAAGCCAAAACGGGCCCATCTCACCATACCGTGCATTCCAAATCTCCCTCAACGGCCAACTTCCACGTCATGGCCAAGCCCATTGGTCCCATTTGCAACTTGGACTGCACGTATTGCTACTACCTGGAAAAGGAAACCCTGTTTCCCAAGGGGGAAAATTTCCGCATGTCACCGGAGGTGCTGGAAACCTACATCCGCCAATACATTGCCTCCCAGCAGACACTCGAAGTGACCTTTGCCTGGCAAGGGGGCGAGCCCACCTTGCTGGGCTTGGATTATTTCAAACAGGTCGTCGAACTGCAAACCAAGCACGCTGGCGGTCGCAAAATCAACAACACGCTGCAAACCAACGGCACACGTCTCAATGAGGATTGGTGCCGCTTTTTCAAAGCCCATGACTTCCTCATCGGCCTGAGCATCGATGGGCCGCGCGAGCTGCACGATGCGCATCGCAAAAACAAGGCCGGCGGCCCCACCTTTGATCTCGTAAGCCGAGGCATGCAGCTGCTCAAGGATCACGGGGTCGAGTTCAATACCCTGACCGTGGTCAGCCGAACCAACGTGTCCTCACCTCTCGAGGTTTATGATTTTTTGCGGGAGTCCGGATCGGGCTACATTCAATTCATCCCGCTGGTGGAGCGCCTGCCCACGCCTTCAGCCGCAGTGGCGGGATTGGACTTTGCGGAGCCGCCAGAGCCCGACCAGCAGGAGTCAGCGGTCACCGACTGGAGCGTGCCTGCCGAGGCTTACGGCGACTTCTTGACCACCATCTTCGACGCCTGGGTGCGCCGGGATGTGGGTCGCGTGTTCGTGCAGATGTTTGATGTCTCCCTCGGCATCTGGTCGGGCCATGGCCCTGGACTCTGTTTGTTCCTGCCTGACTGCGGTGAAGCGCTTGCGATTGAGCACAACGGCGACGTTTACTCCTGCGACCATTTCGTTTACCCGAAGTACCAAATCGGCAACATCATGAACCAGTCGCTGGCGACGATGGTGAACTCGGTCCAGCAACGTGAGTTTGGCGAGGCCAAGTCAGCGCAACTGCCAAAATTCTGCCGGGATTGCGATGTTCGTTTCGCCTGCCATGGCGAATGCCCGAAGCATCGTTTCATGAAAACGCCGGACGGCGAGCCTGGACTCAACTACCTGTGCGCAGGCTACAAAAAATTCTTCCGTCACATCGATCCAAACATGCGGCGCATGACGGAACTGCTCAAGGCAAGACGTGCCCCGGCTAACATCATGAGCGAACTCGCCGAAGCAGCTCAAAGCCAGACGACAACACCGGATTCGCTCAAGCCCTGAGGCCGCAGAACGCAGACGTCAGGGCAAAAACGGCCGGGTGAACTCACCAGATGTTGTTCAAATTAGTAAACACTTTGACTTGTGAAGAACTCGCTTTTTTCAAGACTCCGTAAGCCGTGCCCGCAGGGAAAACGGGATCCACTGGCAGCGGGCTGCTGACGCTATACCACTTCTTCTGGAAGCGATAATAGGTCCCAGCGATACCACCGAATCCGTCATCGACAACAAGGACGTCGTTACGACCGATCAATCCTTGGCTGAGGCTAGGGGTGAAGTTGACATCGTTGAGACCCAACTGCGAGAGTTTGTAGTCGGACGAACGCGGCAGCGCGAAGGCAGTGAAAAGGGTGTCAGTCACATCGCTGTAAAGGTTTTGGCGGAGCGGCGCAGTCAACACGGTGCCAGCGATCACCACATCCAGCGGGTAACTGCCAGTGCTGGTGTTCTGCCAATAAAGGTAGCGACCTGGAGCGACCAATGTTTTACCCATGTCCGTGCTCGGATCGGTTGGACTGACCCAGGCGGAGGCTGTGCTGTTGAAGTAGAAGGCCTCCCCAACAGCCTGCGGCAGCTCACCCGCAATGACAGTGACAGGTGACAGCACGATCTGGGTCTTGATGGCCATGGGATCTGTGGTCGGAATGAAGGACACGTCAGCAACGGAAGCAGGGAAAAGCGTCTCAAGGCTCCAGTAAGGCCGAACCTCAATCGAGCGCACGCTGGTGGCTGTGCTGTTCGGCAGTGAACCGGTTTGGATCTCCAAAGTCGTCGCCGTATTGGCGGTGACAGTGAAGAAAAGCCCCATCCAGTCGCCAGCGGTGACCATGGCATAGTAGGTGTCAGCCGCCGCTTGGTACTGATTCGTCAGCAAGGGTGCCCCGTAGCTATCCAGAGGTGGCGCTCCTGCCAGCGTCAGTGTCGTCAAGCCACCCGCGGTGCTGGCTGCGGTGATCCGAAAAGTAGCGACGCTAGGCCGCTGAAACTCTGGAGCAACGATGGCGGTGCGCCCAGCAGGGGCGAGCACATACTGGCTACCCCCAACGGTTGGCGAGGCACGAAAGGTTTGGGCAGACGCCGTGGCGGCAAAGGCCGTGGCGAACATGAGAGTGAGGAGAGCTTGCTTCATAAAGGGGAGGGTTGCCAGCGGGTGCGGGCGATTAGACGTTGAGATATTTTTTCGGCTCGGGGATCCGGGCAGGTTGAGGATTTGTGCGCCAAGTGAGGCGGTAGAAGACTTTGAAACCGGTCGCCGGTTGGCTGATCAGCATGGGACCGTTGTTGCCAAGGATGGGATCACCGACATTGCCCCAAGTCTTTTGGTCGCGCGACGATTGCAATTGGTACTGAGTGGTGTCACGGGATAGCCAAGAGATGAGCAGTTCGCTCTCAAGTTGGTTGTAGTCGTTCGTCCAATTCAGCACCTCGACCTTAAAATCCTGGGGTGGCAACGCCGCTCCCGGACGCCGTGGTCTCAGCTTGGTGCTAACGGCGCGTTGCAGTTTTTGCTGCAGTTGTAGGCGTTTTTTTTCCAAAGCAGGCGTGGCCAAAGTGGGTTGCCCGCTGAGCTCGCGCCGTTGTTCTGCCCAAAGAGAAAGGTTTTGGTACTCCACCGGTGTTCCGGTGCTACCGCCGAATCCGTGATCCATGTCCGTGTCCGTGCCACCATTGGCCTTGGTCCGGAGATCGTAGAATTCGGCCTGCGGCGTCTCGATGCCATTGGCGTCGAAGTAGTAGGCGTACTTGGCTTCCTTATCGCGGATGGCGCGCACCCGGTTGGGGGGCGTCACGATGCCATTAGGAAACCGCTCGACACTTTGTCCAGCGTAGATGTCGTCGTAAGTGAACAGAATCGAATCCTGAACCGGCGGACCAGCGGGATTGCGGATGAGTGAACTGTAATCGACCCCACTGAAGGCATAGCGCCGAGGATTGATCCCGAGCATGGAACAAACCGTTGGGAGGAAATCCACGTGTGAAACCAACTCGTTACAGACGGCACCCCCCGCTTGAAAATCGGCAGGGTTCGACCAAACCGTGGGCACTTTCACCGTTTCCTCGTAAACGCAAAAACCCTTTTGCCGCAGTCCCCCATGGGATAGACCTAGCTCACCATGATCGGAGGTGTAAACGATCCAGGAGTTGTCTCGCAAGGCGGTGCCACGCAGCAGATCCAGGATCTTCTTGAACTCGGCATCGACGAGCTTCAGGCAGTTCGCATAAAAATTCAGGTAATTCAGACTTCCGCTACCGCTCTGGTCAGCGGTCTCTGGCAAGGGTCCGAGCACAAGATCACTGATGACCTTGTACTTGGCCTGTGTCGTGGGCTTGAAATTCTCAAGCAGGTTCTCGTTCAGGGTGGGAGCATCCTGCGTGAGGTCACCGGACAAAATGCTGCGCTCATAACCCCAAGTCGGCACAGTGGTCACTGCCGGATAATCGCCGCTGTAGGTCGGATAGCCAATCAAGTCATGGGGATTGACCAAGGAGACGACCAAGCAGAAAGGACGATCGCTGGGGTTGTTGAGTTTGTCCCGCAAGTACGCCAGCGCGCTTTGCGCCTCGAGCTCTGGATTGATCCCCCCATTACCACCGTTGAATGTCGGATCGTACCCTTCGACAACACGCGCGTCCTGGTTATTAGCACCACCACCATAGAGCCGCGCCGGATTTGAATCTGAGCCGATGTCAGGACCGAACCAGCCGTCAAAGCCACAGCGTGCGGGACGGTCATCGACCTTGGTGCCATCGGGCAGTACCGTGCCCTCAGTGAGGTGCCATTTGCCCTTGTACACCACGTCGTAACCAGCGGCCTTGAGCACGGTGCCCAGGTTGGGCAGAGTCGGATCCAATTGGTTGTCGGCGACGGTGCCGATGTTGACTTGCTGAACAACGTCGGGGCACAGATGCTGCGCAGGATAGAGTCCCGTGAACAGGGTGTTCCGCGCTGGCGTGCACATGGACGTGTTGGAAAACGCGTTGGTAAAGGTGACACCAGTGTTCTTCAGTTCGGTCAAAGCAGGCCGGTTAGCCGCCTCCCAGCCCTCTGGGAACCACTGGGTCGAACGCTCCTGATCGGTCAAGAACACAATCAAATTGCGCTGGGGCCCGCTCGCAGCCTCTGGCAATGGCCAGACCCCTATCGCGCCCTCGAGCGGCAGCGCTGATCCAGCGCCCGCGCCCGCTGCAAGCTTGATGAAATCGCGCCGCGGCCACGGACGCGAGGTCAGTTCATCAGAAACAGATTCATCGAGAGATTCCATATAGAAATCAAGCGTTAACGGTGGACTTGGGTTGGACCGACTTCTCAGGACGCAAAGGAGCCCAGGCGAGGCGATAGAAAACTTTGAACCCCGTGACAGGCTGAGTGACCCACATAGGGCCATTGGTGCCAGGCATCGGTTCGCCAACGTTGCCCCAGGTTTTTTGATCGCGGGAGAACTGCAGTTGATATTGGCTGGTTGAACGTGACAGCCAGGAAATCAGCAACTCGCTCTCCAACTGGTTGTAATCGTTGGTCCAGTTGAATACTTCGACTCGGAAGTCCTGGGGTGGAACGGCAGGGCGAGGCGTCAGCGGGGCCAGCTTGGTCTTGATGCGGCGTTGCAGCTTTTCCATCATCTGCCGACGCTTGGCGATGAGTTCCGGGGTGGCCTTTTTAACAAGGCGCTGACGTTCCGCCCAAACCGAGTAATTGGTGTATTCGACCGCCTTGCCCGTGGTGCCACCAAGGGCGTTGTCGAGGTCGGTATCCGTGCCGCCCGCTGCCTTCGTGCGGAGATCGTAAAACTCGTCCTGCGGCTTCTCCACGCCTTCGCCATCGAAGTAATAGGCATATTTGAAATCCTTTTCGACGATAGCGCGAATCCGATTCGGAGCGGTGGCAATGCCGTTCGGACTGCCCGACGCTTCCTGACCGCTCCAGATGTCATCGAAGGTGAAAAGGATATCCTCCTGGACAGCCTTACCCTCGGGATTGGTGAGCAGAGAGCGGTAATTGACACCCTTGAAAGGATAGGCCTTCGGGTTGCCGCCGGCAACGGCGCACAATGTTGGCAGCAGGTCCACATGAGACACCAACTCCCCGCACACTTTGCCCGTAGGAAAGTCAACGGGATTGGACCAGATCAGCGGCACGTTGGCCATTTCCTCATAGAATTCGAAGGACTTCTGGCGCAGTCCCCCATGGGCCATGGCCATGTCACCATGGTCGGAGGTAAAGATGATCCAGGAGTTATCGCGCATCGATGTTGCCGCATCGGCATCCACCGTGCCGTCAACACCGTCAAGCAAGTCCAACATTTGAGTCAGCCGCCGATCATTGAGCTTCATCAAGTTACCGTAAAAATTGAGGTAAGTGAGCTTGAGCTCGTCGGTCGGCACGGGCCCAAGACCCACGCCCGACAAGAGGAAGCTCACTTGGCAATCGGGCTTTTGGTTGAGCAGTAGACTCTCATCGACAGTTGGCGGCAAACCAATGGCCAGCGAACCCGTCTGCTCTGACCAGGGCGAACTCTGGTCCGGACGAGCGTAGTAGCCGCCCTCAATGTAAGTGCCATTGCCACCCAGGCTTTCCGAAAGACCAGGACAGCCGAGCACGTCGTGCGGGTTGATCAGGCAGATGATCAAACAAAAGGGATTGCCGCCAGGATTCTCAATTTTCCGGCGCAGGAACGCCATGACGCTCTCGCGCTCGAAGTCAGCATTCACCGGACCGTCCGCCTGAGTGAAAATGAAATCTGGATCGGACTCGTCACCAATCGGCGCCTGCCAAGTGCTACCATCGAAATAGCGACCATCATGGTCAGTGGTGCCACCACCGTAGTTTTTCAGCTTGGCATCGCCCCCTGCGTCTGGCGAGTTCCATTGCTGCATGCCGTATCGACTGATGTCGTCATCAAGGTGGCCGCCATCCGGTTGCTCAACGCCTTTGCTAAGGTGC
>JBIIUD010000118.1:0-7034 GCA_044340175.1 Verrucomicrobiaceae bacterium | reverse complement strand
GATCAACACACCCAACTCTTCCGACCGAACGGCGAGCGCCGATGTGGTGAAACTGGCCAACCCCGTGACGAACTTGGTCGTGACCATTGATGGCATCAATTACCGTCTCGAAGTTTCCTGGCAGAATACCAATCCCACAACGGGCCTGGTCAATGGCAGTGACTTTTTGGTGTTTGAAGGTGGAACTGCCCAAGGTCGCCTGCGGGCGCGCTTTGTGAGTGATCGCTAATCAATCCAAGCCCAACCCTATCTACCCACCCCTGATCAATTATGGAAGACATTCACGAAAGAAGCCAATTGGGATATCGAATCCTTCATCTATCAAAGGATGGTGGGGTCAGTGACTTCTACATCACTCCTTGGGAGCCGTTGACTTACCGTCGGAATGGCAAGCTCTTCTTTGATTCGTTCGTTTATCAACCTGAGCGCCCGCTGGAGTTTGCCCCGGGCTGCATTGACTACGCCATGAGTCTGGGCACCCGTCGCTACCGGGTCAACCGAATGGTCACCCGGGGCCGCCCGCGATGGGTCATGCGCTTGTTGCCTGAAACGATTCCGGAGCTGACCGGACTCATGGTGCCACCGGCAGCGATCAAGGCCTTCTTGGAAGCTAAGAATGGGCTTTTCCTGGTCTGCGGTGCTACGGGTTCAGGGAAATCAACCACCATCGCTTCCATGATCCTGGAGCGCGCGAAGCGACGTCAAGAACACGTCCTGACGTTTGAGGATCCCATCGAGTACCTGTACCCGTCCGGTTTGCCGTCCTTGGTTTCACAGCGGGAGATCGGGTCCGATGAAATCGATTTCGGCAAGTCGCTGCGTGCCGCTCTGCGCCAAGCCCCTGACGTGATCCTGGTGGGAGAAATTCGAGATGGTGAAACGGCGGAGATCGCCCTGCAGGCAGCGGAAACCGGCCACGTCGTGGTGGCCACGCTGCACACTTCCTCCGCCGCACAAACGGTGACCCGCTATCTCAAACTGGTGCCGTCGGACCGGATGGAAAACGCCACCCTCTCCTTTGCTGACTCGTTCCGCGGTATTTTATGCCAACGCCTGATGTTTGATGAAACCAAGGGCAAACGCTTCCCCATCCATGAACTGCTGCTGCCCTACGATTCCGTGTGCGGAATGATTCGTCGGGGTGAATTCAAGAACTTGGACCAGGAATTGGAAGCCGGATTTACCCGCGGCATGCAGAATTTTGATCGGTGTCTGTCCATGCGCCTGGCCGACGGTTGGAAGCCGGCGTCTGCGCGCAAAACCGGATTCCAAGAACACGAAGTTTACGACTTTTTAGCCAAAGAACAACTCACTGCCTGTTATGCTTCTTGAAGAAATTAAAAGTGTCTTGAGTTTTGCTGCGTTCCGCCCGGATGTGGACGATGCGGATATTCCGTGGGCAAAACGATTTGAGGGTCGCAAGTCCCTGCTGATTAACATTGGTCGCAACCAGACCAGTTGGAAGGCGGTGGACAAGAAAGGCCGTCTTGAAGATGGCGGAGTGCAGGAGGGCGAGTTTGCCGACATCGCCCCTCAACGCGCTGAGGAGTGGCGTGGGATGACGGACAACGGTTGGTGTTCGATCTCCGTCAATCACCGCTTCATCATCAGCCTTGAGAGCAACATGATGCGTGGCGAAAACTGCATCTCACTGCTGCGCAGCAACCCGCGCGCCGTGTTGGGACCCAAGTTTGACCGGGGCAAAAGGTATGCGATCAGCCACCACCCTGAAGCCGCCACCTCCATGCTGCTGGCCGTCGAGGATTCCATGGTCAAAGTGACTGAGGATGTCCTCAAGACGATTGGTCTGCGCCCTGCTCGTGTCTGTTGCGGTTTGTTTGCGATGATGGAGCACACCGTGCAGAACCTGGCAGGGGACGGTCGCAATAGCGCACCTTCATCCTTTGTGCTCATTGCCTCCTGTGAGGGCTCCATTGCTGCGTTGTGCCAGCAGGATGGACAGTGGAAAGACTTCCGCTGCCGCTCGGGTTTGGGCATGGAAATGGTGGAGACGACCCTACAGATCGTCAGTCCACTCGTCGCCAAGGCCCCCCCAGGAACACCGGTCTTTTATGTCAGTGACGGTCAGGACGAGAAGTTCCGCTCCGAACTCATGCCCCATCTCGAAAAGGTCGGGGCACGTGACCTGACCGAACCCGATCTGCTTTGGCAAATTGTTGGCACTTACTAACGGAACAGAATCGAGAGTTACCCCCTATTTCAAACCCATTTCGACGCCTAATCTCATGAGTGATTATCTTTGTCATGACTTCAAGTCACCCCGCGCAGACGCCTCCCGGCGGTTGCCTAATTCTTTCCGCTTTATTCCCGTCACGTTCTATTTGTCCATCGTGGCAGGAATCTATTTTGTGACCATGGACATCCTCAGTCTGCGCCAAGCGGAAAAGGACCGCGTCACGGCCGAGCAACTCCGCAAGGAGCATGAGGAAACCAAAGCAAAGTTGGATTCCGAAAAGCTCATGGTGGACATCGAACACTCGAAAGCCGAGCACGTGGCCAAGTGGGTGGAGGGCACCCGCGTGCTGCAGCCCATCTGTGTGGAAGCGGCACGGGCGATCCGGGGCGAGGTGCGGATTGCTGAATTGGTCCTGGACCGCAACGTTGAGTTGCCGGCACAGATTGATATTTCGATGCGTCTCACCGGGGCGGATTCGAGCCATATCTCCACGGTTGAAAACGCCTTTGGAAAGCTCAACTACCGCCCCTACTCACCCCAGCAGGCGCGGACTCAGGGCATGATCGACTACCGTTCGACACTTGTCTTCATTAACGAATAACTGATTAGGAGGAAGCAGATATGAATGGAAAACAATTGGCTTGTGTGGTGCTGATGATGATCATCGGTGCGGTGACTTATGGGGCTCAGATCGTCCATAAAAAAGCGGAGGCGGCGATCATCGCTGCCAATGACGAAAAGGCGAGCGCGGAGGCGGCTGCTAAGATGGCTGAGATAGCGAAAACGACTTTGGAGTTCACGCAAGGTCAGACGGCCGAGCTGCAGCGGTTTCTGGGGGCCTGGACGCCGATCATTCAGCGCATGGGTTCGCGTCAGGAAGTGGAGTCCGCCATCCAAGCGAATGCTCGGGAAAAAGGCATCTTCGTGGTGAACCAACGCTTTGAAGATAAAAACAATACCACTCAGCGGATGATGCCGCGCAGTGTGATGGCGAACCTGATCATTGAGGATGAATACTCAAAGGTGCTCAACTGGTTGGGTGATCTCGAAAAGAAAGTGCCGCTGGCCCGAGTGAACAGTTGCCGCCTGTCGTCTGCGGCGACGGGACGTCAGATCCACATGGAGGTGTCCATGGAGGTGCCCCTGATTGACCTCAATGTGAACCCACTTGGGGTCGAAGTGAAAAAGAAAAAATAGTCCGAAAACCGAACGGAGACTTTTGCCATGATGACGATCACGAAGACTAACAAACCCTTCAAAAACCTGCTGTTTGCCGTGCTAGTAAGTGCGGGAGCGAGCACGGCGAGTGGGCAGGAAGCTGTTCCCGAAGGCGACGCTCTGAAAGTGGAATACACCCTGATATTCCCGAATGAAAAGGCCCCTGAGACGGTGAAACCTGAAGAGGAGAACCCGTTTGTCGCTTTGGCGGATCTCAACGAGAAGGAAGATGTGGGCAATAGTGAGGAGAACAAGATCAAGGAAATGATCTTGGGCATGCAGGTGGTGGGGGCTTCACCGCGGCCGCAGGGCTACCGAGTGCAGCTTGGCGACATGATCCTTTCAGCGGGAATGATCGTGCCTCCTTTCATTCCTGATCAATCCGTGCAGCTGCGGGTGAACTCGATCACTGAGGACCAGATTGAGTTTGTCTGGTTGGAGAAGCAGCCCACAGGACTGCCGCCGCGCACACTCTTGATGCCGATCAAGATCAAGCCAGTGGTTCGGTATGCCATGCCTGGACAGGGTCGCATGGCCGGAACTCAATCCGCCGTCATGGGGTCTAGCACCAAGCCGACCAGCAAGCAGCAGGTCGAGGAAGTGGCGCCAAAGCGGGCCGTCGCCATTGAAGATGAGCCTGCGGAGGAAGTGAAGCAACCTGCCTCGGCCGCACGCAAAAAGTCGGCGGCAGATGCTGTGCTGGACATGTTCTTTAACCAGGGGGCCAAAGTGCCTGAGCCTAAATGAGAAGCGTGCCTGCCAGTCGGGGTGGCTTCTCTACCCTTGAATTGCTTGTTGTGCTTGCTTTGGGCGCGGTGGTGCTGTCTGGCGTCATGGTGACCTACGGCACCCTGATGGCGGGGCGAACCAACATCAATGAAACGGTCGAAGTGGTGATGCCTGCGGCACGTGCGGCCAATTTTTTCGGGGCAGGTGCCCCCGGTGTGCGCACTATCCCTGTGGCCCCGAACTACGGTGCGCTGGCTCGGGCGGAAAAACTGCGGGAGGAGTTCAATCGCGACGCACTGGGCGCAGCCTCCATTTTTTGTTTGTATCGCCGACCCAGTGTTGTGTCCAATACGCTGCGCTTTAATTGGTTTCCTTACAACGCCATGACGGATGGTCAGATCGACTCTCCACGGGCGTTCTATGATTTCCTGGTGCGCAAGTATCCGGCGGCCGCAACGATTTTTGAAGTTCCGGCTAACCCTGGTGCTGCTGCGCCTCCGAGTAAGGTACCAGATGCGCACGCAACGATTTTCATGACCAGCTTCACGGCGGAGCCTGACAAGGTGGCGATCTTGGCGACTTATGAAGTCGATGTTATCCGCTATGAAGCGCTGAGGCCGTGGGGGTTTTACGCTTCGGTCCGCAAGTACTCGTACAACGCAGCGAATGTCACCGCTTTAGAGAGTGCCTTTGTGTCAGGGTTTGAGGTCTTTTTCCAACCCTCCATGCGGGTGGTGACTTCGCCGACGCAGTTTTCGACGGAAGGTTTTAATCCCTTGTTCATCATGTTTGACCGAGCGGTGCGGCGCTCCGTGGTCGAGGACAGTGTGTTGGGTCGGGATCGCTTCAAGGTCGCCGGAGAGCAGCCTTTCTATTTCATCTGGTGGCCCGATCCGGCGATGACGGATTTGGCTTCCATGCCTCTGTCGGGTCAGCCACGTGAGGCCCGGCGCGCCTACAATCACATGGGCGGGCGCACGTCATTCATGTTCACCGTTCCGATCTTCCCGGCCCTTTGATTCCCCGCTTGCTATGAGACTTCCTTCAACCCAATCCCTTAAGCGCAAGGCGAGCCAACGTGGCGCGCTGATGGCAGCTGCGTTGATGATGATGGTGGTGACGGGTATTGTGATGTCAGCCTGGGTCGGGTTGATGGCGGTGCGTGCTCAGCAGGTGAATTTCATGGAAGATGCGCTGCACCGCCGGCAGTCCTTGCGCAATTCGAAAGTCATCGGACGGCAGATCATCCTGCAGCGTGCCTTTGGCACAGGGGCGGCCCAGACGGCGGTTTGGGACAGTCTGTTGGCCGGCCCAGGAGGTCTGAACTGGGGTGGGGTAGCGATGGGGGCGTGGAATGGCAATGTGTTCACCCAGCACGCCGATCCTGTCACCAGTCCCACCCTGTTTCCTTTCAATCCGTCTGGCATCATGCCTGATGGCGGATTTGTGCTGACCCGCCGTTTGGCGGAGGGCATCAGCATGGGGAATGGGCAGGACGAGATGGATCTCTTTGCCTTCATGAAGATGGCAAATCCAGCTTTGCGCGGGGATTTGATCACGGTCTATCGCAAACCCGTAGGTCAGGTTGATCTTCTAGATGTGTGGTTTGACAACACTTTGGCCGGACACTTTGCAAACTGGCGGGTCGAGGGCCGCATGGTGTTAAGGCGCCCCGAGGATCTGTTTGGTTCCTCTACGCCCAACCCACTGGTGATTCCAGGGCGATGCACCAACCTCGTTGTTCCTGGGGATCCTGAGAATCGCAGTGTCGTCGGCACCAACCTAACAGGGGCTCGCGTGCCGCCCAGTGGTCTCGCCGGGGTGCCGATGACGGGTGGTAGCGTGCCGCAAGGCGCAAACCAGTTATGGGCAGGGGAACTGAATGTTGTGCGTAATAACAGCCATCCTGCAAATTCGCTCTGGCACAAAATGGATGAACTTCAAGACGCAGACAACGGTAATTTCGTGACCGTGGACAGTGCTAGTTATAGCTTCGGAGGTTCAACGCCACCATTGTGGGTGCAGCGGCAGGTCCCAAACGGTTCGCCGCGCCCTCCGCAGGCTGGAGAGACGGTGGGCATCACCTATCCTACAGATGCGACGCCCTTGGTGACGAGTGCTGGAGGTACTTGGAATGTGCTGTTTGTGCAAATGGATGCGCCCTCACTGCCCAACATCCGGGTCACGGCAGGGGTCGGTGTCAGCCGCATTCATCAGATTGTGTTCAGAGGGCAAGCACCGCTTTCTGCAGCTTTCAACCAGGCGGCCTTGTTGCGACCATTGCTTTGTCTCATTGTGAAGAATGACGGTGATCAGATTTCTCCGGTGCAGGACATTCGGTTTGAAAATCAAAACAATCGGCGTTGGGTCCTTGGCGTGAAGGGCGGTGCTATTGCCGATCGTCTTGAAATGAACTGGGAAGGGAACTGGGTCACCGAGGGCTCTCGCCGCATGTTCAATTGGCGTGGGGTGTTCGTGAATGAGGCGCGGGAAATGTTCATCAACATCAAATCCGCACAGAACGTCCGCATCACAGGTGGCGTCATGACCAACTGGCTGTTCAAGCGCCGCCGTTCCGCGCCTGGATTTCCGCGCAATGAAACCTGGGATGCGCTCACCTTTGCCCTTGATGCCAACCCTGAGCCAGCGGGGGCCAGTGGTGTCAAATACAGTAGCATCCTGCCCAAAGATGCTTGGTTGGAGACCTATGTGAACCTGCCTTTGCTGGGGTCGATGCCCGTGAACTGAACCTTTCTTTTTCATGAAGATCCCTCATCCTCATTTCAAGAGCCGCCTGCGCCGCAGGGCTTACACTTTGATCGAAGTGCTCGCCGCTGGTGCCATCGTTGCCATTGGCGCGGGTGCGGCGGCCAGCTTGTCGGCGACGGTG